>JAJDJJ010000011.1 GCA_030267125.1 Bacteroidales bacterium OttesenSCG-928-B11 | reverse complement strand
TTAGAAATTCTGCCCGAATCCCATGTGCTTTTTGGCAATAAAAAAGATAATTTTTGGGAGATGGGTGATACCGGCCCGTGCGGCCCGTGCTCCGAAATTCATGTGGATTTGCGCTCTGAAGAGGAACGTCAAGCGGTGGAAGGCGCGTCGTTGATCAATAAAGATCATCCGTTGGTGGTGGAGATTTGGAACTTGGTTTTCATTCAGTTTAATCGATTGACATCTGGCGAATTACATCCATTGGCCAACAAACATGTGGATACAGGGATGGGGTTTGAACGTTTGTGTATGGCAGTTCAAGGTAAAAAATCGAATTACGATACCGATGTTTTCCAGCCACTCATCCAACGTATTGCAGTGCTTTCTAATAAGAAATACGGGGAAAATGAAGATGTTGATATCGCCCAACGGGTGATAGCCGACCATTTGCGCGCGGTGAGCTTCGCCATTGCTGATGGTCAACTCCCCTCCAATAACGGTGCCGGCTATGTGATTCGCCGGATCTTGCGCAGAGCTATCCGTTACGGTTTTACTTTCCTAAACTTCAATGAACCGTTTATCTATAAAATAGTCAGTGATTTGGCTTTACAGATGGGGGAACAGTATCCGGAGTTGAAAGCGCAGCAGCAGCTGATCGAAAAGGTGATCCAAGAAGAAGAGAACTCTTTCTTGCGGACACTTGCTCAAGGGATTGCAAAATTTGAAAATTATATTGAAAAAAACGCCAAAGGCAATGTCATTGATGGTGATTTTGCGTTTGAATTGTTTGATACCTACGGATTTCCTATAGATTTAACCCAATTGATGGCTTCGGAGAAAGGTTTTAGCTTGGATATGGCCGGTTTTAATAAGGGTTTGGAAGAGCAAAAAAACCGCTCCCGTGCCGCTGCCAACGTGCAAACCGGCGATTGGGTCGAACTGATTTCCAATTTTATAGAAGGTGAATTTGTAGGCTACCAACATTTAGAGTGTGAAGCCAAAATTGTTAAATACCGCAGAGTACAATCTAAAGGAAAAGATTTTTATCAAATAGTATTGGACAAAACGCCATTTTATGCGGAATCAGGTGGACAAGCCGGCGATACCGGTATCATTGAAAATGCCAATGAGAAGATCATTATTGACAATACAGTAAAAGAGAATAACTTAACCATTCATATTGCGAAAAAAATGCCGGAAAATATGGAAGGCGTTTTTGTTGCCAGGGTGAATGCGGCTAACCGGATTGCCACACAAAATAATCATACTGCTACTCACTTGATTCATTATGCGTTACGTGAAGTATTGGGATCTCATGTGGAGCAAAAGGGTTCGTTGGTCACGCCGGACAAACTCCGCTTCGATTTTTCCCATTTCTCGAAAGTAACTCCCGAGGAGATGCGGAAAGTAGAAGATATGGTGAATGATTTGGTTCGCACCAACATCGTTTTGCAGGAATTTAACAACGTCCCGATTGAGGAAGCCCGGACGATGGGTGCAATGGCATTGTTTGGCGAGAAATACGGCGATGAAGTACGTGTTATCCGTTTTGGCAACTCTGTTGAACTTTGCGGGGGAACACACACGCCGGCAACCGGGAATATTGGCTTAGTCAAGATCACATCAGAAGGAGCCATTGCCGCTGGAATCCGGCGCATTGAAGCCGTAACGGGCAGAGAAGCTGAGATTCACGTAAATCACTTTATTACCATGGTGGAAGACTTGAAGGGTCTTTTCAATTCTTCAAATTTACTCCAAGCCATCCAGAAAATAGTGGATGATAATAACAAGATAAAAAAAGAGATTGAAGATTTCCAGAAAGAGCGCGTGAACTCTCTAGTGCGTGAAATGGAAGAAAATTTGGATGAGATTAACGGTATCCGGCTGGTGAGCCGCAATGAGACGATGTTGCCGGAAGTATTGAAGCAGACGGCTTGGCAGTTGCGCGGCAAACTTGACAATATCGCCGTTGTTTTCGGCACCGATATTGACGACAAGGCAAATATCATTGTGGCATTTTCCGATGATTTGGTAGCGAAAGGTTTCAATGCGGCGGCAATGGTCAAAGAGATCGCCCCGATCATCAAGGGCGGCGGCGGCGGACAACCTGGCCTGGCTACAGCCGGTGGTAAAAATGCGGCGAATGTGGAAGAAGCCGTAACGAAAATCGTTGATTTAATAAAGAGTAAGTAGTGATAGACAGCTTTGTTACTTAATGCGATCTCCGAAAAGATCTTTCAACTCCTCGTATTTTCCGAAATCCATCCATTCATCTTGCTGGTGGTGATAACCCCGGATGGGATGGTTTTTCGCTAAATCTAAATAAAGCGGGGTGAAAGATAATTTCCCTTCGGGGATTAAATTGAGTATCTCTTTTTTGACAATATGAATCCCACTGAATGCTAAAGATTTGTATTCAGACAATCTCCTAATGATGATTTCCTCTCCGGTTTTGCGGTTCTCCCAGCCGGATAGTTGCAGGTTTTTGGGGTCGAAGAGGAGATAACGGAATGTTTTACGGTCTCGCACAGCCAGTGTCGCTAAATCATGTTGATCTACATGTTGTTGGATTAGCTCTTGCAGATTGATGGTAGAATGGATGTCGACATTATATAGTAGTATATGGTCGCTATCCGCGAAAAGATGTTCGGCGAATTTCAGACCTCCCGCGGTGTCGAGCAGATTATCCCGTTCATCAGAGATTTGAATCTCAGCATTGAAGTCACCGCTTTCTAGAAAATCGATGATTAGATTTGGAAAATGGTGGATGTTAACAACTATTTGGTTGATTCCAGCCGCGATAATCTTTCGTATGGCATTCTCGAGCAGGGTAACACCGTCAACGGAAACTAATGCTTTGGGCTTATTTTCAGTTAGTGGGTAAAGCCGGCTACCCAATCCGGCTGCGAAGATCATAGCAGAAACGTTCATTCCTGTTTTGCATTTAAAAGTTTAAATGGTAACAAGTGCGGTATAAAGGCGCACTTGTCCGCCTGTTCCCTTTTTCTTTAAACAAAAAAAAGAGGCTTTGTAGCCTCTTTTTGGTAGCGGGGGCAGGACTCGAACCTACGACCTCCGGGTTATGAGCCCGACGAGCTACCACTGCTCTACCCCGCACTATTACGTTTGCAAAAGTACAAAAAATATCATCCCATTCGGTTTTTGAAAGTATATTTTTTTGAATATCGATTATCTTGCTTATAATCAGCGTGAAAATAAAATATAAAACGATCTGGGATGGCCAATTTTTATGGATATGATAAATTGAAAATCAAATAACTCCCTTTTATTTGTCATGTCTTTGTATTATTTTTCGCGTAATACATCAATAGGAATGTCCTAAGTAGAATAATTGTAGTTTACATTCATTTGAACCGACTATTATTTATTGTATATTTGGGCGTAAATATTGACAATGGATTTAATTGCGGTTTTTCTGAATAACTTACAGTACGAAAGGAGAGTGTCGGCAAACACGCTGACTTCATATAAAACCGATCTGGATCAATTCACAACCTATCTTTCAGATCAATTTACGGTCACCGATCTAAAGGAGTGCGATGCGCAACTTATCCGGACATGGATAATTACACTTATTGAGGACGGTAATTCGACGCGGACGGTGAATCGCAAGATTAGCGCGTTAAAATCGTTTTACCGCTACCATGTAAAAATGGGCACGATGGATGAAAATCCGATGGAACGAGTTACTGCGCCTAAAATGTCGAAACGAGTGCCTGAATATGTGGCTAATGATGACATGGAGAAACTTTTTTCGGGAGATCTATTTGAAGACAACTTCGAGGGCTGGCGCGATCGAGCAATCATCGAACTCTTCTATTCAACCGGTATGAGACTTTCTGAATTGCTGAATATCAAGCAACAAGATGTCGATTTTTATGAAAACAGCGTAAAAGTACTGGGAAAAAGGAATAAAGAACGTGTTGTTCCGGTGACGATGGCGGCACGGGAGGTATTGCTGAAATATCTTGGCCTTTTTGAGGAAAAGTATAGCGAGTCAAACAAAAATAGTTTTATCTTTGTTACTCCAAAAGGCAAAAAAATGTACCCCAAACTGGTGTACAATATTGTTCGCAAGTACTTAGATATGATCACAACCATTGACAAACGAAGCCCCCACGTAATAAGGCACACTTTTGCGACTCATCTTTTGAACAATGGTGCCGACATCAATGCGGTGAAGGAAATATTAGGTCATGCGAACTTAGCTGCCACACAAGTTTATACGCATAATTCGATCGAAAAATTAAAATCAATTTATAAACAAGCCCATCCGAGGGCCTAAAAACAGGAGGTAACTATGAATATTAACATTTCGTCCGTTCATTTCAAAGCCGACCAAAAGCTGGAGGCTTTCATTAACGACAAAGTAGAAAAGTTGGATAAACTCTATGACAACATTTTAGGTGCTGAAGTCACGTTGAAAGTAGAGAATACCGAAAGACCCGAAAACAAGACGACTGAAATCCGAATGAAAATTCGAGGAAACGATGCGCTGGCAAGCAAAACGGCCAAATCATTTGAAGAAGCCACTGACCTCTCTGTGGATGCGATTAAAAAACAGCTTATTAGAATCAGAGACAAAGAACGCGGCAACTAATTCATGCCTGTCATTTTATCCGAAAACATATCACCGGACGCCGGTTTTGCGATCTGGGAAATAATAGAAAATGAGAGCGACCTGTTCCAAGGCATCCGACTCTCTCCCCAAGACAAAGAGACGATTCTCTCTTTACGCCTAGAGAAAAGGCGTTTGGAGAGAATCGCTTGTAGAAAAACGCTCGCTTTTCTCCTGAATGTTGATTGTGTACCGATTACTTACGGTGTCTCCGGAGAACCATTGTCCCCCGCAGGCAATATTTCGTTCTCCCATTCAGCCGGCTTTGCCGCGGCAGCTCTTTCTTCCACACACAAAATCGGTATCGATATAGAGAAAATTACTCCGAAAATTGTTAAATTACACCATAAATTCATTTCGCCTAAAGAGCTGGAAACCATTGATGCCCATAATCCCGAAGATGTCACACGTATATGGTGTGCTAAGGAAGCCGTCTACAAGCTTTTCCCCGGCAACAGCATCGATTTCATAGAGCAGATCGAGATCCATTCGCCATTTGCCGCCAGATTGAAACTGGATGAAAAAATGATTTCCATAGACCTACATACGAAGAAAGTTAAGGATTTGATGGGTGTGATAGCGACATCATTGAAAACGCATTAATGATGATTGTGCCATTCATTGCCCATCGCTTATTACTTTTCATTATTTTTGCTCCCTAATAATAAAAAAACACTGTTATGTTTCACTGGATTACAGATTCATTAATCGATTTTTTCTTGAAATTGGGAATGCATTCCGGACTAGCCAAAATGTGTTCCGCCTTGATTGTGGTCGCTTGTTTGATAGGCGTTGCGTTTGTGTTCTACCTGATTATTAATCTCATAGTGGTCAGAGCTGTGAAGCTCACGCATCGAAAAAAACCCATGCTTTGGTGGGAAAAGCTGTTGGATAAGAAGTTCTTTAAACATGTGGCGGCGTTATTGCCGGCATTTCTCGTGCAAAAGATGATCCCGCAATTTTTCTACGAAGGCAGCCGGTCGGATCTTTTCTTTTCCGCACTGACCAACATCTACATTATCATCAATGTCATGCTGATCATCTCGGCCTTTATGAATGCGCTGGGCGAAGTTCTGTTGCATAAGGAGGCCACTAAAGACAAGCCGATCAAGAGTTATATTCAAATTTTGATGGTGGTGCTTTGGGGTATCGCCGTGATCTTAGTCATTTCAATATTGTTGAATAAATCACCCGCGGGTTTACTGGCCGGTATCGGTGCTTTTTCTGCCGTTTTATTATTGGTATTCCAAGATATGATTATTGGCTTTGTAAATAGCATCCAGTTGTCTTCTAATGATTTAATTCGTAATGGGGACTGGATTACGATGAACAAGTTCGGTGTGGATGGTGATGTGGAAGAGGTGAACCTGCTCACGGTGAAGGTGCGTAATTTCGATAAAACGATCTCCACTATTCCGGTGAAACAATTGCTGAGCGATTCGTTTCAAAACTGGCGCCCGATCCAAGATTTAGGTATTCGCCGTATCAAACGATCTTTTAATGTGGACGTTACATCAATCAAGCCTTGCACTCCCGAGATGTTGGAGCGGTTTAAGAAAATTGGCGTTTTAAAAGATTACATTATTTCAGTAGAGAAAGAGATCGCAGCTTATAACGAGGAGCTAAACGCCGATACCAGTTTGATTCCGAACGGTCGGCATCAAACTAATATCGGCGTGTTACGTGCTTATATCGAGGCTTACTTGAAAAACAACCCGAATATTAGCCAACAGGCAACCTGTATGGTTCGCCAGCTGGCTCCCGATGAATACGGTCAGCCGTTAGAGATCTATTGTTTCACTGCTACCTCCGCTTGGCTTGAGTATGAAGACATTCAAGCCGACGTTTTTGACCATATCTACTCCGTGCTCAGCTATTTTGAGATCAGGGCTTATCAGCGGGACGCTGGAAAAAATGCGATCGCAATGGCAAGTAGCGAGTGATGTATTTCTCTTTATTTCACTAAATTATACGTATCTGTTGCGATTACCAATTCTTCGTTTGTGGTGATGGCCATTGCGATGGTTCTGCTACCGGGTTTGGTCAGGATGACATCTTCGCCGCGGCTGTTGTTGTTGGCGTTCGCGTCGAAATCCACACCGAAGAAGGTAAGGTCTTTCAAAACAGCTTCGCGCATATCTTGTGCGTTTTCGCCAATTCCGCCGGTCATCACGATGAGGTCAACACCGTCCATTGCGGCAGCGTAAGCGCCGATATATTTTTTCACGCGGTATGCAAAGCAATTGAATGCGTTGGTCATCGTTTCGTCGCCAGCATCACGCCCTTTTGACACGTCGCGCATATCCATGGTGCCGTTGGTCAATCCGCAAATACCCGATTTCTTGTTGATCAGCGTATTCATCTCTTTGTAGCTAAGTCCTTCTTTTTCGGCAATATAAATCAATGCGCCGGAATCCAAGTCGCCACAACGGGTACCCATCACCAAGCCTTCTACCGGCGTGAATCCCATGGAGGTATCAACAGATTTTCCGTTTTTGATGGCACAGATTGAAGCGCCGTTGCCTAAGTGGCAAACGATAATCTTCATATCTTCGTAGTTTTTACCTAATAGGTTAGCCGCTTTTGGGGCAACAAATTTATGACTGGTTCCGTGGAAGCCGTAGCGACGGATTTTATCCTCCGTATAATATTTATAAGGAATGGCGTACAGGTACGCTTCTTTAGGCATAGTTTGATGGAAAGAGGTGTCGAACACGCCCACTTGCGGAGTTGTTGGCAACAATTTGGTCATCACGTCTATACCCAGCAATGAGGCGGGATTGTGAAGCGGTGCCAATTCGCATAATTTTTCAATTTCCGCTCTCTCTTTCTCTTTGAGGATGGTGCTTTTGGAGAAATACTCGCCACCATGCGCCACGCGGTGTCCTACAGCTCCGATCTCGTTCAAAGAAGCGATAACACCATGGTTTGTATCTGTCAACGCATTCAAAACCAATCCGATTCCCACTTCATGATCCTTGATTGGCGTCTCGATATTATATTTCTCTTTACCTTCCGGTTTATGGGTGAAGATTCCCATATCCAAACCGATCCGTTCCACCAAACCTTTCGCTAGCAATTCCGCATTGTTAGCCATGTCAATCAATTGATACTTAATCGAAGAACTGCCGCAATTTAAAACTAATATTTTCATAAATTTGTTGATATTGTTATTGAATAAGTGAATATTATGTTCAGAATTAGTGCGTGCAAAAGTACAAATTAAAGACTAATGCGAATCACTAAAATGGCAAACGTTGGACATTAAAGTCATTTTCCTTCAATCGCGCTCTTGCGGAGACATACATAGGGCCGCGCAGGGCATTAACCCAACTTTCACCTCATCCGAACATACTTCTCGCATTGGCGTGAGATGCGGAGTCGCTATGGCGGCAATAGGCTTACCGTGGAGGAATCAAAGGTGTAAAACATATCGAAACTAACGCCTTCCGTGCGGTGTTTCTTTTTGCGGCTGATTGCTGATTAGAGATATTAATATCTTTTAATAATGCAAATTTTGATGCTCTATTTCCAATCAAAAAGTTATAATCATGTTTAAAATAAATCGCAACTACTCTCCATTATTCCGCAAGGAGTTCCATTGCCAATGCTCTTGAACGATTTTTTTCTTACATGGAGAACCGCAGAAATTTCCTGTATGAGTATTATGTTTATGCTATTTTTGTTTAGTTCAATTTCCCGAGACAAACCTGACCATTCCCTACAATTTAGTGCCACTTTGATTTTCCAGGGGGCAGGAAGTCTGAATTTAGAAGCATGAATCTTTTATTTCCAACTGTCTGATCGAGGGAGTACGGAGTTGTAACGATCATTTTTCAGCGCTAAGATCGATTGGACTTCTGTAACAACCTTTAAGATCAATATATGTAGAGTAGCAACCCTATAATGAAGTAGATCACCCCTCTGATCAGTATGGGTTTATATTGCGGTATTTTAGTCTCCAAATAAGCCGGAAATGTGAAAAGAGTGGCTATAATTGTAATGGAAAGCCCTACTGTGAGCATCATTGCTCCGCCGGGATAATGTGATTGTTGAAAAACGATTCCGATCAGGAGCGCTGCGAATCCCCAGTTTGAAAGATAGCGCATAAAGATGAAAAAACCTTTGGAATGGTAGAGTCTTTTTAAGCCAACACCTTCACTTTGTTCGGGGAACTCCTCTTTTACCGGAGTAGTTTTGGTCTCCGCTACCACTTGTTCTTGATTTTTCTTTTGTTGCGCCTGCTTCTTCATTGCCTCAAGTTGATCCTGAAGCATATAATACATGGCGAGAGCGGAAAAACTGACCGTTAGCAATGCACCTCCTCCGGGAAGATGGAAGAGTTTAATAACTAAAGAGATGAAAGCAAAAATGGCTAAAGATAGTTCTGTTTTCCTCATAAATTTTGATGATTTTATTTATAAATAACAGATTATAAGAATTTTATTCTCTATGCTCTCCGTGGCTCTGTGGTAATAATTAGCTGAAAAATTCATATTGCAAATCTAATAAAATAGTAGATGTATTAATGTATTTTAAATTAGGATCTAAATTTTAATACTCCATTTCCAATCAAAAAAATCAAAGATAACTACCCAAAGATCGTTGTTTCCGGAGAGCGTTCATTTGAAAACAGCTATGAAGGAATTGAGCATGTTCACATTCGGGATTTTCTCTCCTCCCGCGTAACACCTACATTAATATGTAACTACTCACCCCCTATTTCAAAACAACAGTTGTGATGTCAACTCTATTCGCTCTCTTTTTCTAAGTATTTTAAATTCAGTGATATATTAATTTTAACCGCCAAGTTACGCAAAGTTTAACGCCAAGTTGCGCTAAGAAAAATGATTTTTAAATCTTTGTATCCTTTGTGTTTAGTTTTTTGCAATAGGAGAGTAGTTACCATTAATAGAGAGACGGTGCAATAGTAATATTTTCATTACATTTGCCGCCATATCATTGTTGTCCTTATCAATATTAATCATGCCAAAAATAATTACTCTCTCCCTACTCCTTCTTATCCTTCTTGTTTCCTGCACTCCAAGAAGCAACAACAATTCTCTTCCCGCCGATAGTGACAACATAGAGTTTGCCACGAGTTCGGGGATTGAAATAACAACACTTTCTGATGAACAAATAGAAAATTTGGTTGTATTGGGAAAAATTTGGGGATTTTTAAAATATTACCATCCCGCCATCGCTAAGGGAAATTACAATTGGGATTATGAACTGTTCAGAATTTTACCTGAATTTTTGAATGCGGATTCCAAACAGCAAAGAGATCTTATATTGATAGATTGGATTGAAAAATTGGGCAGTTTTAAACGTGGCAAAGTCCTTAAAGAAAATGAAAACATAGTCCTTTATCCTGACTTAAACTGGATTGATTCCTCCGGTTTTGAACCAAAACTTATTGCGTTATTGCAAAAAGTGAAAAATGCCAAGCGAGGTTCTGAACATTATTACATTAGCTTAGACCCTTATGTTGAAACTCCTGTTTTTATAAACGAGAATAGTTATAAAGAAATGTCCTTCCCCGATGTCGGCTACCGCATACTTTCTCTTTTTAGATACTGGAATATGATAAACTATTATTTTCCTTATAGAAATTTAATGGATACTCCTTGGGAGGAAATATTGCCCGAATTCATTCCCAAATTTATCAATGTACAAAATAGATTTGAGTATCGCCTTGCTGCTTTAGAAATGGTAACTAAAATAGATGATTCTCATGCTTTTTTCTATGCATTGGATTTATATAGCGAGAGCAGGATAATACCCATGGAAGTTGCTTTTATAGGCGACACCGCAGTTGTTTCAGGTTTCTTTAAAAAAGATTTCGAGGAATCAACAGAGATAAAAAAAGGAGATATTATATTGAAAATCAATAATATCTCAATTGAAGATATAATTAATGAAAGGGGGAAATATATGCCCGCATCAAATCGAGGCGCATTATTGAGAGATATGGCTTCGGAACTTCTACAGACGAATAAGGAAAGTTTGACCATCGAATTTTTAGATGATTCTGTTGTTAAACAGACAGAATTGGCTTCCTATAAAAAATCCTCCATTTCAATACCCTCTAAATTTAACAAAAATGACACCTGTTTTAAATTGATAGAACCAAATATCAGCTATTTGTATTTAGGTACACTAAAGAGAGAAAGTCTGCCGGATCTGTGGAATGAAATTGAAAAAACAGAAGGACTTATTATAGACTTGCGTTGCTATCCTCAAGAGGTTTGCCTTGGCTACATTGGTGTCAATCTGATGGACAGCAACACCCTATTTGCCAAAGCTTCAGCGGGAAGCATTGCCCACCCCGGGACATTTGAATATGCTATGCCGATAACGATTGCTTATGCTCTATTTGCAAATGATTGTCGGAAAAACGAACAACCTTATGAAGGTAAAGTTGCCATTTTAATCAATGAACTCACACAAAGTCATGCGGAATTTTCCGCAATGGCATATCGTAATGCTTCGAAAGCAAGAGTTTTTGGCTTACCTACAGCAGGAGCTGACGGAGATATTTCCGAGATTTATCTGCCGGGGGGACTTAGAACTAACATTACCGGTATTGGCATCTACTATCCTGATGGCGGTGAAACCCAACGCATTGGCATTTTGCCTGATATAGAAGTAAGACCAACCATAAAGGGAATTAAAGAAAATAGAGACGAGGTTTTGGAGAAAGCAATAGAATGGATCAAAGAGGAGTAATCTTTGTGGGACTGAACACCTGATTATTTCTTCAAATACCCCAAAATATTTCCCTCAATCCGTTCCAAAATATTATCCGATAAAATCTTCTCGAATTTCTCACCGGTAATATTTTCGTACAGTTCAATATATCTATTCGTGATATTTTCTACAATCCCATCCGTCATTTCGGGAACATGTTGTCCTTCCAGACCCTGGAAGCCGTTCTCCATCAGCCATTCGCGCACAAACTCTTTGGAAAGCTGCTTTTGATGTTGTCCGTTTTTGAAGCGTTCCTCATAGCCATCGGCATAAAAATAGCGGGAAGAGTCGGGGGTGTGAATCTCGTCGATGAGATAGATTTCGCCATCTTTTTTCCCAAATTCGTATTTGGTATCCACTAACAACAGCCCTCGTTCTGCCGCCATTTCGGTTCCCCGTTGGAAAAGTTGCAGGGCATATTTTTCGAGCAAAAGATAATCTTCTTCGGAGATCAATCCTTGGGCAAGGATCTCTTCTTTGGAGATATCCTGATCATGCATACCTTGTTCCGCTTTGGTGGTCGGGGTGATGATGGGCGCGGGGAATCGTTCATTTTCCCGCATGCCATCGGGCAGCTTAATCCCACAGATTTCGTGATTATTGCTATTGTATGTTCTCCAAGCGCTGCCGCAAAGGTAGGCCCGCACGATCATCTCCACCGGGAAACTCTCGCAAGCCACGCCCACCGTAACCATCGGATCGGGGGAAGCCTCTTTCCAATTGGGACAAATATCGCGCGTGGCATCTAAAAACTTAGCAGCTATCTGATTTAAAATCTGACCTTTATAAGGAATTCCTTTGGGTAATACCACATCGAAAGCCGAAATACGATCCGTTGCCACCATCACTAAATGATCATTTCCAATAGTATAAACATCACGTACTTTACCATGATATAGGTTAGTTTGA
Organism: Bacteroidales bacterium OttesenSCG-928-B11; assembly: GCA_030267125.1. Lineage (GTDB taxonomy): Bacteria > Bacteroidota > Bacteroidia > Bacteroidales > WCHB1-69 > JAGVVH01. The sequence continues at coordinate 31,822 of JAJDJJ010000011.1, read as the reverse complement.
TTGGGAAAATGAAAATCGGTGAAAGTAACTGCGTCCATAATTGAAATTTTGGGTGCAAATTTACATTTTTTCTATCTTCTGTCAATTCCTTTTTTGTAGGTTTGCAACCAAAAGCAATTTACAAGTTTACGAATTAAAAGCTCTTTATGCGTCCCCAAAATTTGATCGCTCTTTTTCATCAATACATTCGGTTGGAGAAATCTCTCTCCCCAAAAACGGTGGAGGCTTATCTGCATGACATCAATTTATTACAGCAATTCATTGATAACCGGAAAACATTAGACAAGGTGACAGCGGAGGATATCCAGCAGTTTATGATCTATCTGTATGACAAAAAGATAGAGGCACGCTCTCAAGCGCGGATTTTGTCGGGGATCAAGGCGTTTTATCGCTATTTGCTTTATGAGAGTAAAATAGACCTTGACCCCACCTCATTGATTGATTCTCCTAAGACAGCACGCTATCTTCCCACCGTTCTTTCGATTCCTGAAGTAGAGGCGATCATCGCAGTTATCGATCTTAGTAAACCGGAGGGCGAACGCAACAAGGCAATCTTGGAAGTAATGTATGGCTGCGGATTGCGGGTGAGCGAGGTGGTGAACCTCAAAATTTCGCAACTCTTTTTCAATGAAGGATTTGTGAGAGTCATTGGGAAAGGCGACAAGGAGCGGTTGGTGCCCATCGGAAAAACGGCGCAAAAAGCTGTAACACTTTACTTTGAAGGCAGTCGTAAGGAATTGAAAATCAAGAAGGGAAATGAGGACATACTATTTTTAAACCGACGGGGAAGCAAACTCACCCGCGAGATGATTTTTCTGATAGTGAAGGAGTTGGCTAATTTAGCAGGCATAGAGAAGAATGTCAGCCCGCACACCTTTCGCCATTCGTTTGCCACACATTTGATCGAAGGTGGCGCTGGGTTGCGGGCGGTGCAGGAGATGCTTGGCCACGAAAGTATTACCACGACAGAAATTTACACCCATTTAGACAAAGAGTACATCAAAAGTGTAGTGGCGCTGCATCACCCAAGATGGCAAGGATAGAATAGCTGCTATACGTCACTCCAGAAATATTGTATCCCTTGTCGCAAAGGCATTGTAGTTGGATATGGCGATCGATTTGGCGAAAACTTGGTCAAAGTCAACCGTGGTTGAAATGATCTTCCTGTGTTTGTCAAGGCTGCTGATATGCAAAGTGTTGTAGGAGGGATCACATGAAACGGAATCGCAGAGGTTTTGTTTGGCATAGATGAGGTTGTAGGATTTCATCGGAGAATAGTAGTGCAGTTGCGTTTTTCCCACACAAATCGCCGACCGGAAAGGATCCTCATCCCCCCATTTCATAGTACTACGGTCGATTTCTGAAATGATCATGAACATGTTGTTGTTCAAGCGATTTTCTTTTTTCTGAATGAGATACAGAGGCCTCTCTTCCTGCTTATTGAAGTCCCTTTCCAGTTCCTCCAGTGTTTTGCGAATATGTAGATTTTTACCCCCTTGGCAATAGATAAAGTATTGCCAAGGGAGACCTTGCCAAGTAACATTTTCCCCATAAATAGCAGATGATTGGTCGAGATCACCGGCGTAAATGAGTGCATTGTCGGGGATGACGTTGAAAGCGCCTTGCCGTGAAAGATCCCGAGTCATCATGAACCGGTTTTGACTCCGTTCCCAATCCCGTGACAGATGGTCGTTAGTATAAGAAGTGATGATCGAAGTATAGAAAATCAATCCCGAAGAGATAATTAAAAATCCGATTTTCAAGTATTTATTATTAAAACAGAGCTTGTAGCCCGCATAAAAGGCAAGAACCAAAAACAATGTGATTCCGAAAACGGAGTAGTAAGAGGTTACATAGCCGTCAAAGAAATAGTAAAGCCGGTTATATTTGTCGGAAATGGCGATGAGTGTATGAGAAAATATTGTGAATGCCAGTGCTATAAGAGCACCGATTCCGATGGTTCTCCATTTTCGATTAGGGTTGGTTTTGAGCAAAATGAAAATATACAATGCTACTTGTATCATGGCGTTCACAATCCAACTGGCGGAAGAATGGGTGAGTATATAGAAAAAATTATCGTAATGCCCACGGGGAAGTAACGAGTTAGCTGAAATCACCTCTTGGGAAATATGGTAAATCATTGTCGGCAGCACTGCGTTATTGTACTCGATCAATATTCGGAAGAAGTGCTGGATGCTGAAATCTTCGGCAAAACTACTGCCAACATAAAAACCCTCATCGGTCTTAACAAATTGACGATAAGTGAAATAAATAATCACATAAAGTATCGCCAATGTGATATACGGCAAAATCTCTTTGTAAAACTGTCTGTTTTTGAGTGTATTAGCAAATCCGCTTTTCCAAATTGCCCGGATCAAGATGAAAAGGATGATGAAACCTAAGAAAAGCAGATAGGTTTCGTAAAATAAAATGGCAACGGCATAGACCAATACGGAAAAGATGATAAACTTGTATTTATTTGTTTCATAGTATTTTAAAAGTAAAATCAATGAAATCATTGTCAGGGAGAAACTGAATGTGAAGAAGAAAGGGTAGAAAGTTGTGGGTATGTATATATTGAAAGGGATGATGGAGAGCGGGATGATAAAAAAGAGGAATGTTAATAGTGATAACCATTTGGATTTAAATATTTTAAATACTAAAAAAGCAAAAATAACAAAGGAGAGAAGGAGAAAGAAGTATTGGACGCATTTGGTGAAATAAAAATTGTCGAAAATATAAGGGAGACTGTATAACGGTTTGGTGATCAAAAAATAAAAACGGCCAGCTGATTTAGCATAAGTCGAGGCATTTTTATGATATTTATGAAATGTATTTTCATTGAAGACATCCGGTTTTTCCTCAATGTCAGGATTGTTAAATTCGTGTTTATCGGATAGATATGTCAGATAATATTCAATGTCGTCTCCGTTTGTAAGGCCAACTTTGAAGAATGGGACAAGGGATAAAAAAACAGTGCAAATCAATAATAAACGAAAGTAGTATTTGTTACTTTTTGACTCCATGCAGTATTGTATTTAGGGTCACAAAAATAGCAAAAAAGCAAAGAGAAAATGGGGGGTGTAAAAGACTATGGGGAGAATTTAGTAATTTTGCAAAAAGTAGAAGTATGGATAATATGGCAATAACACACGATCATCCTAAACAAATCTCAACGAAAAAAATTGAAATAGTTGCAGGTATGAGTAAAGAACAAATTAAGTTCAACGTGCGATGATATTCTTAGAATGAATTTATATAATCAGACAAAATTGGATTTCAAATAATATTAGAATCAAGAGTTTGAAATACCGAAAGATAAACTACATAAACGATAATAATCAGTTATGATTGAGATACGAGATGTGAATGTGATCCGTTATATCACGCCGTTACGGGAAGGCGGGTCGTTGCCGGCATTAGCGGAGGGAGATGACGAGTTTAAATATGTGATTAAGTTTCGAGGATCTGGGCATGGTAGCAAAGCATTGGTTGCCGAACTGATAGGAGGGTTGACAGCCAAAGCGTTGGGGTTGAGGGTTCCGGAATTGGTCTTTGCCCATTTGGATGAGGCATTCGGTCGCACGGAGGCGGATGAGGAGATCCAGGATTTATTGAAAGGCAGCCGCGGGTTAAATATCGGGCTTCACTTTCTGACGAGCGCTGTTACTTTCGACCCCGTCGCTTGCAAAGTTGACGAGTTGGAAGCTTCCCAAATTGTTTGGCTGGATGCTTTCCTAACCAATGTTGACAGGACTGTTAAAAACACTAATATGATGGTCAAATTCAGAGAAATTTGGCTTATAGATCATGGTTCCACCCTTTATTTCCACCACACTTGGGATAATTGGCAAAAACAGGCGCTTTCGCCATTTTCATTAATAAAGAATCATGTTTTACTTCCTTTTGCATCGAAATTAGATGAAGTAGATAAGGAATTTAAGAAAATCTTAACCCCCGAAATGATTGGAGAAATAGCGGCTGTGATTCCTGACAGCTGGTTGGAGTGGGGTGAAGGAGATGAAAATCCGGGACAGTTACGGGAAGTATATCGTCAGTTTTTGTTGACCAGACTTGAAAATTCAGAAATATTCATAAAAGAGGCCCAACATGCGAGAGAGAATATTATATGAGTATGCCACTATTCGCGTGGTGCCAAAGGTTGAACGGGAAGAGTTTTTGAATGTTGGAATTATCCTTTTCTCGAAATCGGAAAAATATATCAAATTCGAATATTTGTTAAATCGGGATAGATTAGTGTCGTTTGCTAAGGATTTAGATGTTGATTTGATAGAACAGGCTCTGCATTCTTATCAGAAAATTGCCGCGGGCGAGGAAACTGGCGGAGACATTGCGGCATTGGAAATTCCCGAGCGTTTTCGTTGGTTGACGGCGGTGCGAAGCGCGTGTGTCCAAACCTCCCGCCCCCATAGCGGCCTCACTCATAACTTGGATTACACTTTTAATAAGCTGTTTGAAGAGATGGTTCTCGAATGATGTGTGCGGGAAGGATAAAATAGAAAAACGCAAAGTAGTTGTCTTCAACAATCAACTTTGCGTTTTTTATAAAGAGATCGGTTATATCGTTCTCTTTTATTGGAATTTAAACTGGATCGGCAATTGATAATAGGAACGAACTGTTTTTCCATTATGAACAGCAGGTTTCCACTTAGGCATGGCTCCGATGATTCGAAGCGCTTCAGCTTCAAAGATTTTCGCTGATGAGATGTGGATTTTCGCATTGGAAGGTTTTCCATCTTTCTCTACCACAAATTCCACGATTACCATTCCTTCAAGACCCAAATCAACAGCTGTTTGCGGGTATTTCAAGTTCTCGCCGAGGAATTTGTATAAAGCTTCCATACCTCCCGGAAATTCCGGCGGGTTTTGAGCAAAACGTACCGGGATCTCTTCCACTGTTTCTTCCACCATTTCTACTTGTACAATATCTTGCACAGTTTCATTCTCGTCAAATTCTTGGTTAAACATATCCCAATTATCTTCAACCTGTGTGTCATCGTCAACAATTTCGAGGACAGCTTCGGTTTGTTGCTGTGCAGGAGGTGGTTCCGGTGGTGGGGCTTGGTCGGTCGCCATTACCTCTTCTTCCATCATCATGATAACCTCCTCATCGGCCATCACAAATCCTGGTCCTTTGTCTTGAGTGGCAAAAAGTTCAAGCCCAGCATAAACCAATCCTAAAACCAAAACCAATCCAAGCGTTAAAAAAGTGCCTTTCCTGTTTTCAAGGTCGCCTTTTGCTGATTTTTTCTGGATCATGATTCTATTATTTTATGTTATTAAAATACTACTATTTTTAGCAAGCGCAAAAATAATAATTTTATTATATCGCAAACATCATTTAAAACTAATATTTTTAGGTTTTATTTCACGAGCCGAAACTTTTTATCCAAGAGCATTTTTGTTGTGATAAACAAAAAAATATTTCCTTACTTTTGCATTTTATTTTGTGATAAACAGGGTTTTAATCAACATTTATAATTATGGAGGAACAATATCAGAGACCCAGTTGGGATGAATATTTCATGGAAATTGCCAATACCGTAAGTAAACGAGCAACATGTAATCGCGGAAGAAGTGGTTGCGTAATTGTACGCGACCGACAAATTTTGGTCACCGGTTATGTGGGTTCTCCGATCGGATTGCCGCATTGTGATGAGGTGGGGCACCAATTTAAAAAAACAATTCATGAAGATGGGGCGACAACACAGCATTGTGTTAGAACTGTACATGCCGAGCAAAATGCAATTTGTCAAGCCGCCCGTTTAGGGATTGCGTTGGCGGGATCCACGCTCTATTGCCGGATGACACCCTGCCGAGTGTGTGCCATGCTTATCATCAATTGTGGTATCAAAAGAGTGGTTTGTGAGAGAAAATACCATGACGGGAAAGAATCAGAGGAGATGTTCCGTACTGCAGGTGTTGCCTTGGAGTTTTTTCATAAAGAAGTGCAACAGTATGAAAATCAATAATTCACTTTTCGAAATTCTGTAATTTATATATTATGCTATTTTTGTCATCGCTAAAATTTAAAAAAGGAGGTCAGTAAAGAAAAATAAATATTGATTCAGCAATAGAATATTACGTTAGGATCTGTCACCAAAAATCGCCAATAAAAAGTAACAAATTTAAGATTCAACAAAATGTTCACGCTACGGCGTGGATGTTTTTATCTTAAATTTGTCGGTATTTGGCGATACCGTGGGTGACAGATAGAGACTCCACGCTTTTCATTTGTTTTACCCCCGAAATATCGCCAAATATGACTTTTTTTACAAAACCTAAACTAAAACCTCTTTTCACCGAGATTTTAGAAAGACGGATTCTAACGGACGATGAAAATCCAACCCATCTTTTATTTGAAGGAGATATCTTGGAGGCCCTTCATTATCTTTACGATGATTACTACGAAGGAGTGGATTTAATATATGCGGATCCCCCCAGAGTTAATGATTCGCAGTTTAGAATTGAGACAAACAGACATTTCGAGAATTTCCACAATATCTTTCCTGTTAGAAAGAACAGAGGAGAACAATATATTAACTGGCTTAGTTTTATTGAATTACGAATTTCACATGCTCATGCTCTTTTGAAACCAAGTGGCTGTTTTTTCATTTCCGCAACCCATCGCGATGCCGCCCATCTCAAATTGATCTGCGACAATATTTTCTCCCCTGAGAATTATCTCACTACTTTTATTATAAAAACTCGTCATGAATCCCATGCGTTTGTTCGGGATGCTGATCTTCATGAAGTAACAGAGCAGATATTATTTTATAGAAAATCAGATGTTTATAAGCCAAATCGGCTGCAGGAAGAGCAAGAGGATGTTTCAAACTATCTTTATGAAATCCAATTGCTGACAGAAAAACCGGAACGAAGAGTTTTGGGAGGCAAAGAGGTGGAGATATACGAGCCGCATGAATATATTGTAACAAAAGGAGCTTCAGATAGTTTGAAATTCAAAAAGATAAGTATTCGTGGAGCGATCTGTGAAGAGAATGGATCGGGAAGGTTTTTCGAGCGTTATTTGAAAAATCTTCCCGAACAGATGGGCTATCTTTTCAAGGTGTCTGGCATGGGAAACGATGGTTTAGGATACCGTTATTTTCAAACGAAAAGAAGTGAGAAATTCAAAAACGGATTCTATTTTCAAGGGAAACCTGTCAAAAACGAAATCCCGCTTCCTTTTCCCAACTTTTTTGATTTCACGAAAGAGTACGAGCAGGTGCATAACGAGGGTGGTGTTTCTTTTACGCGGGGTAAAAAACCAGTTGGATTGATGAAAAAGATGTTAAAAATAGGCGCAACTATTGAAAATACAGTGATTTTGGACATGTTTGCCGGGAGTGGTTCTTTGGCTCACGCCGCCATGGAACTCAACAATACAGATGGATTGAAACGAAAGGTTATCCTTTGTAACACAAATGAATACCGTATTTCCGAGAAGGTGACTTTTCCCCGATTGAAAAATGTGATGCAGGGATATGTATTGGATAGGATTTGGAAGGAGGAACTTTTTTCGATTCCGTTAACACCTCGATTAATTCGGGAAAATGGGAGTGTGTTTAATGAAAAGTTCGCATTAACGTGCAAAAATCAGAAGGAGAATTATGAAGAAATAATAGAAGTAATAGAAAATCAACACTATATAATATACGGTGCTTTTTCCAAAGGTTCTAAGATTGCGGGATTAGGAAATTCGCTCAAGTATTTCAGAAACAGGATAAACAGATAATAGATTATTGAAATCTAATCTTTTCATATTCATCCCTCAGCATACCATATACTTCCAAATCGATGTAACTCTCATCGGCCATCCGCTCGCCGGCTCTTTCAATTCCCTCTAACTGGAAACCAATCCGTCTCGGGATATTGCTGCTGGCATAATTCCCGATCGGCGACTTGATGGAAATTTTATTAACATCCATATTGTAGTACGCATAGTCCATTAGTGCCAACACAGATCTGAACATGATCCCTCTTTTGTGGTAAAGTTTTGAAAGCCAAAAATTAAGATCCGCTTTTCTGTTTATCTCGTCGAAATTCCGGAATGCAAGCAATCCGACATATTCTCCTTGATACTTGATCGCAAAAACATACTTCGGCATGAGGTTGGCCACATTAACCATCGTAATGACAACCTCCTCGTGGTTTTCCACACCAACGGTGTAGTGCACAAATGGCAACCAGCGGCTGAAATACGCTCTGTTTTGGTCAATCAGCGAATAAAGTTCCGGCGCATCAGACTGCTCTACTTGTTTTAACTCAATGTCTTCATCGACTTTGATTACCAGTACTTCTTCATTATTATTAAACATATCTTTAATTTTAAAAAACGGTGCAAAAGTACTAAAAAAAGCAACTTTTTTATTTTTTTGAAAAACAAAGAGATGCTTTCCTAAACTGCGACAACGGCTTTGATATGTGGGTCGGGGTTGTAATTTTCCAAGGCAAAATCTTCAAATTTAAACTCAAAAATCGATTTCACTTCAGGGTTAATTTTCATCACGGGCAGTTTTTTCGGTGTTCGCGTCAATTGTTCTTTCGCTTGCTCTATATGGTTGCTATAGAGGTGAACGTCGCCGAATGTGTGGACAAACTCCCCGGCTTGGAGGTCCGTCACTTGCGCAATCATCATTGTGAGTAGCGCATACGATGCGATATTAAACGGTACGCCAAGGAATGTGTCGGCGCTGCGTTGATAGAGTTGGCACGACAATTTGCCGTCTTGCACATAGAATTGAAAAAGCGCATGGCATGGCGATAGCGCCATTTTTTGAAAGATCCGCCACATTCCAAGCATTTACGATCAATCGGCGGGAATCAGGGTTGCGCTTGATCTCCTCTATCAACTGGGAAATCTGGTCGACACTTTGTCCGTCGGCACCTTCCCACGAACGCCATTGCTTCCCGTAAATCGGCCCCAAATCGCCGTTTTCATCCGCCCATTCATCCCAAATCGAAACATTGTGGGCATTTAGGTATTTGATGTTTGTCTCGCCTTTTAAAAACCACAGTAATTCGTAGATTATAGATCGAAGGTGAAGCTTTTTTGTTGTTAAAAGAGGAAATCCTTCTTGCAGATCGAAACGCATCTGATAACCGAAAACGCTGTGCGTGCCTGTGCCCGTGCGATCGGATTTGTAACTCCCGTTAGTTAAAATATGGTCTAATAACCCTAAATATTGCTTCATATTAACAAATAAAATTATATGAACTTGTCGCCGAAATCAACCTGTACATCCGTTACATATTGACGGATTAGTTGCTCGTTATCCTTTTGGCAAATCAATAAAACCCCATCATTCTCAACCACAATGTAGTTATCTAACCCTTCCAAAATGACAATCTTATCTTTCGGCATATTGACAATACAATTATTTGTGTTATATGTTTTCACGCGTTTTCCTACGATTGCATTCTGGTTCTCGTCTTTGGATCGGATATTATACAATGACCCCCAAGTTCCCAAATCAGACCATCCGAAATCCGCGGCGAAAACCCGTACGTTTTGCGCTTTTTCCATAATACCGAAGTCAATGGAGATGTTTTTGCATACTTCGTAAATCTTGTTGATGATCTCCTTTTCGCCGGGAGTGTTATAAAATCCCTGACCTTGTTTGAAGAGCTGATCCACCTCGGGCAAATATTTATGGAATGCTTTTTCGATTGATTTCAAAGACCACATAAAAATACCCGCATTCCATAAGAAGTCACCACTTTCGATAAATTTTTTCGCCATCGATAATTCAGGTTTTTCAGTGAAGGTCTTCACGGCATAGATGGACGAATTTTCTTTATATACCTTATCTTCATCATATTGAATATATCCATAACCGGTGTTTGGATTAGATGGACGGATACCGATAGTTAGCAGCCAGTCGTTTTTTTCCACTGCTTTCATTCCGATTTCAATGATATTGAAAAATACATCTTCCCTAAAGATCACATGGTCGGACGGAGCCACTACGATGATGGCATTGGGGTTAATCTCCTTGATTTTGTAATTGGCATAAGCAATGCATGGAGCTGTATTTCTTCGCGACGGCTCCAAAATGATCTGTTGTTCGGAAATTTGCGGTAACTGCTCTTGTACTAATTCTTTATAATCTGCACTTGTGACAACAAAAATGTTTTCAGGCAGACAAATCTGAGTGAAACGGTTGAATGTTTTTTGAATCAATGTCAAACCGTCACCTAAAATATCGATGAATTGTTTTGGTGTTTTTAGTCGGCTCATCGGCCAGAAACGAGCGCCAACGCCACCGGCCATGATCACGCAATAGTAATTTGGGTTCATATTTTATTGTTTTTTTTGATTTATTCTATTTTCGAGGTATAAAACATCTTGGTGTGCGGGATATTGTTCTCGCAGAGAAAAAAATATCTTTTCTAACAAATCCAAATGTTCATCTTCTGGAATGAAAATCCTGCGGTTATATGATTGGTAAAAAGCGATCAAGGATGCGAATGAATGGGTGTTTTTTTCGATAAAATCAATCAATTCCTCAGTATGATGTTCCACTAAAATGATATAATCTTCATCTAGTTTTTTTTTCTTCTCATCATCATACAAATTCTTTTCATACAACAGATATAACTCATCAATGGTGTCGATGAAAAATTTCAGTTTCCGATCCAGCTCCCACATCAGTTTAGCGTCATCGCCACCCGAAACGGTATAATCTGTGACCATGATTTTATTGTTGATCTGAAAATCTATTGTTTCGCCGCTTCTTGCAATGGTATTGATTTCATTAAAAGGATTTTGCGATAATCTGTAAAAAAACGGATCATCGGGATTTTTTTTGTCTTTTGTGGATATGACAAATTTGAAGTTTTTATTTTTCAAATCCGCCGAATCCAGGCACATTAATCCATCTTTTGTGACCTCATAGAGGTAAATTTTACGACTTTCGATTTCCGATAAAGTCCCGGTGATTACCGTTTTGTGATTATCACAAGCGGCTACCAGAAAGAGCAGAATAATTCCTAAAATCGATATATTCTTCATCATTAATCTATTTTTATCACGGGTGCGGTGCCTTGAACATAAAATCTTCGATTTGTCCGGAGATTGGTGCAAAGCGCCCGAGTTCGTAAAAATTGATTCAGTTCAAAAGGCTCCTTGCGCAAAATGAATCGATCGCCAACATGTAACGTATTGAGATGGGTTATAGTTTCATTGTGGGTGCGATAGCGTTGAAATACATCTTCCAAATCTTGATCTAAAGCGGAGGAACTTTTCACCTTTTGACCGTGTTTAACAAATGCTTGTTCAATATCTTTGGGTAATTGGCATGTTTCGAGCAACTTGATAAGCAGTGATAGATACTCATTTTTCCACTCCACACCATGTGCTTTCACTTTTTGAATATTGTATTTTTTAGAAACGTTATAATGAGCTACTTCATGAAGATAAACCAATAGAAACTCATGCGGGCACAAATCGCAGTTGATAGTGATCACGGGTATTTTCCCTCCCCGCAGGTCGTAGCGAAAATCACCTTTTTTAGAGATTCGAGGTCGGGAAGTTTTCAACGAACATTCACAAGAGGAGAATATATCATACACAAAATCAATGGTTTCGAGCGGAAATTTTGCCCCGATCACTTCTACAAAAGACTCCTTAGTAATTGACGGCATATTGATCCAGTGAATTTACCTTTTCTTTTTCGGGAGCAATCCACTCGCAACCGCAATTTTTACTGCCGCTTCTTTTCTTTTTCGTCCGTCCGGTAATGGTTGGGGCGCATGACGAGAAGATGAATGAGATTAACAGAACGAAAATGATCCGGTGTGAACGAATATTTTTCATGATGCTATTTTTTGATGGATGCGGTGCGATCGGGTCCAACGGAGACAATCGACACTTTCACGCGGGTCTCTTTTTCTATAAAATCAATATATTCACGCAATTCAACCGGCAATTCCAAATAATTCCTTACTTGCGTTATGTCTGCATTCCAACCTTTAAATGATTGATATACAGGTTTGATTTCCACTTCGTTATCAAAAGGCACACGATCAACGATTTTTCCGTTGATTTGATATGCGGTACAAACTTTAATTTCATCAAAACCTGAAAGCACGTCTGCTTTAGTGAGCACAATTTCCGTGACACCATTGAGCATGATTGCGTAGTTGAGCGCCACGAGGTCGAGCCAGCCGCAACGACGCGGCCGACCGGTAGTAGAACCGAACTCAAAGCCATTCTTTCTCAAAGTTTCCCCGTCTTCATCAAACAGTTCCGTAGGAAATGGGCCGCTGCCTACTCGGGTGCAGTAGGCTTTCACAATGCCGATTACATTTCCGATAGCCGAAGGTGCTATTCCCAATCCGGAACAAGCTCCGGAAGTAATTGTGTTGGACGATGTTACAAATGGATATGAACCAAAATCAATATCTAATAACGTGCCTTGGGCGCCTTCTGCCAAGATATTTTTCCCCGTTTTCAGATAATTATTTACATCGTACTCGCTTTCAATGATATTGAATTTTTTGAGCGTATTTAAAGAATCCAACCAATTGGGTTCGCTTTCGGACAGCTGCTTCTCATAATCAAAATCATACTGTTTTAACAAAAGAAGATGTTGTTCTTTTAGTTTTTGATATTTCTCATTAAAATTTGGAGAAATGATATCGCCCACCCGCAAACCGTTCCGTCCGGTTTTGTCTGTATAAGTAGGGCCGATGCCTTTCAGCGTAGATCCAATCTTTGCTTTTCCTTTGGATGCTTCTTGGGCTGCATCTAATAATCTGTGTGAAGGAAGAATCAGGTGTGCCTTTGAAGATATGTGCAAATTTTTCACGGGATCTACACCCATCGTGATCAACTGGTCAATCTCATCTTTGAACGATTGCGGATCGATTACCACACCGTTACCGATGACGTTGATTTTTTCGGGATGAAAAATACCCGACGGGATAATGTGTAAAACATGTTTTATATTGTTAAATTCCAACGAATGTCCGGCATTTGGACCGCCTTGGAATCGAGCGATAATATCATAATTTGGTGTGATCAGGTCAACAACTTTTCCTTTTCCTTCATCTCCCCATTGGAGTCCTAACAAAATGTCAATTTTCATCGTTTGCGTTAATTTCTAATTTTCAAAACGGGTGCAAAGTTATACTTTTTTTTGGATGAAAAGGTTTTCCCAAACTTCCTCCAATCGCTGTGCGATATGGTAGGATAAAAGAGGGGGAACAGCATTCCCGATGATTTTATAGGCTTGGGATGGACTTATTAAAAACGAATTTTTCCTACCGGTTTCATTGGTTACCACAAACTCATAATCCATAGGAAATGTTTGTATTAGAGCGCACTCCCGCGGTGTCAATCGTCGTTCCGGTAATCCTTGTATTAGCTCCGATTCTATTTTCCCTCCATGGGAAGCTGCCAGCCGGCGAAACTCAATGTTGCCGTGATGCTCGGCGCGAATGGTTGGAGAGATGCCCGAAAGGGATATTTCAGTCTGCCCTTGGCAATGATTGCCCATAAATTTAGCTTTTGAATAATATTTTTGTGATAGATCGTCCGTGAAATCCGGCTCCTCTAGTAAACGAAAAACATCTTTTAATGAGACAAAATCCTTCAATCCTTTGGTTTGATGGTTGTAATTATGCGTGATTCGAGGATAGGGATCATATTTTTCGAGGATATTTTTTTGTTGCAAAGCGGCTAATGCCCGCTCTTTCAGCATGTCTTTTCTTATCCCGATAAAAATCACCCGTTCTCTTGATTGTGGAATGCCATAGTCTGCCGAATGCAAGACTTTGGGATCCAAAACGATATATCCATTACCATTGATCGAAGAGAAATCTTTTTGGATGATCTCTTTTACATTAGAGAGGTTCACCAAACCTTTTACATTTTCAGCGATAAATATCTTAGGCTGTGTGATTTCAATAACCTCCTTCATCCACATGTAAAGCTGTCCTCGTGTTTCGATTGATGCAACTTCTTCGCCTCCAATCAATTCGCCCTTATGATTTTTGTGAGACTGAAACCCGTTTCTTTTTCCGGCAAGACTAAAATCCTGGCAAGGAAACCCGCCTGTCACGACATCCACATTTTCGGGGAAAATTTTCATGCCTTTTTTGTGCATTTTCACCAAATCAACAATACTTTCCGTATGAAAAAAGTCAGTTTCTTTGCCCCTTTTCGAGAAGTAACGAATCCATGCGTTTTTTGCCGCAGGTAGAATGTCGTTGGCAAAAACCGTATTAAAACCTGTCTTTTTTAATAAAACAAGATTATTGGGTAATTTTTTTTCGATGAAATGTGGTGTGAGATCCTCGTTAATTGATGATTGTAAAACAGTAAAACCACCCTCGAACCCCAGGTCCATTCCACCGCAGCCCGAAAACAGGGACAGTACGGATTTATTCATGCGTTTTTTTATTTCTAAGGTCGTTTATTGCTTGCATGGGTTACGGTCGTCTATTTGCATGATTTTTGTATCAGACTTGACTATAAAACATTGTTATAGAAAAGACTACGAAAAATTCTATTTTTAATTTTTCAAACCCCAAAAATAAACAATAAACTTCAAGTAGTTGAGAAAGGGCAACTAATCGTCAGCTTTTTGTATTTTTGCCAACTACAATAAAAACCGGATTTTAGGGTTTATAACACGTCAAATAAATAATTTATGAAGAAACTGAAAGCTTTCTTTATGCCAAACCGGATGGGTTTTCACCTCTTGTTAGCCATTGTGATCACCGTAATTTTGGTCATCGGCGCAATTATTTTTCTAAAAGTCTATACTCGTCACGGCCAAGAAGTTCAGATGCCGAACCTGATAGGGAAAAACTCCGAAACCTTGGTCAATAATGATTCCATCTCCGATTTTATTTTTGTGGTTTCCGATTATGTTTTTGATAAGAAGAACCAGGAAGGTACTGTGTTAAAACAGAATCCTTACCCCGATGAGTATGTGAAGAAGGGCCGGAAGGTTTATTTGACAGTGGCCTCTTCGGAACCGCCGAAAGTGAAGATGCCCGCATTAAACAGTGTTTCGCTCCGGCAAGCTGAAATTATGCTAAAGGCCGTTGGGCTGGAGGTAGAGGGAGTGATTTATAAACCAAGTCCTTATAAAAATGCCGTGCTGGATCAACTCTACAGGGGACGCTCCATCAATGTGGGAACGCTTATCAATTATGGAGAAAAGATCACATTGGTGGTTGGAATGGATGTGGATGAACTCCCCTCTGACAGTACGGGAAATATGCAAGTCGAAGATGTTAATATTCAATAAAACACAGAGCGTTACTTATGATTTTCAATAAAAAACTATCATTTTTACTCATCACACTAACTATTCTCATCTTAACTCCGGATTTTCTTTATGGGCAAGAGCGGCTCACCGGACTTCGTCAGAACACGTCCCTTCAAAAATTAAGCAAAGCGGGGAGCACTCATGAAAAAAAACGTTCCGAACCGGCGATTAAACTTCCTTTTTTTGAGGACTTTTCAAACTATACCGGCTATCCTAATCCGGAATTGTGGATGGATCGCGCTGCCTTTGTGAGTAGTACTTTCGCCTTGTATCCACCTACAATCGGTGTGGCCACACTCGATGCCCTAAACTGGAAAGGAGAGGTTTATGCCCATGCTTCCTCCTCCTCTTTCCCTGCTGACACGCTCACTTCCAGACCTATCCGTTTGGATTCCAACTTCTTGATCAACCGTGTCATGACCATCGCCGACTCCGTTTACTTCAGTTTTTTTTACCAGCCCGGTGGTGGTTATACCTCTAATCCATGGGAGGTTGTAGGTAATAAACCCGAAACGAACGATAAGCTGATCTTGGAATTTGGTTTTGCTACCGGTGAAATTGTTTTTGCCGGATATGACTCCACAGACTATATTGTTACCGGAACCTATTATGTTGGAGATTCAATTCCAAACATTTATATACCGGGAACTTGGTATGTGTTTACAGAGGTTTGCTATCCCGGACAGGTGATTTCGATGCCCTCGGATTCCATTTTTGTTGACGAGATGTTGTGGGATCAAGTATGGACATCTAACGGCTTGTCATTGAATAGCTGGCTGTCAGAGGATCCGCGTTGTTTTTTTAAACAAGTCATCATTCCGATTGAAGATGAGATATATCTACGGGATAACTTTCAGTTTCGTTTCCGGAATTATGCTAGCTTAGATGATGACGACATTCCGGGTTGGGCAAGCAATGTGGATCAATGGCACATCGATTATGTTCGACTTGACTGCCGAAGGACAAGGGAAGAATATGTTTATCCGGTGGATGTAGCTTTTGTTGAACCAACTACATCTTTTCTTGAAAAATACCAAGCAATGCCGTGGAATCAGTTCCGCCCCTCGGATATGAAAACCCATTTCAACAACACGTTATCCAACCTCTCCGCAAACAATCAAAACACCAACTATACTTATTTCATACATAAAAAGGGTGTGGAATACGCACCGCAATATCCAACAAGCAGTGAAAATGCCCCGCCGTATTCAACTAGCGGTTTTCATACATATAGCAAGCATGCCAATCCGGAAATCACATTTACAATTAGTTATGATGGAGCAGATAGTGCGACTTTTAGGCTCTTGCATGTTTTCCAAATTGAAGGAACAACCAGCGATGTGCGTAACCAGAACGACACAGCGGTTTATGATCAGAAATTCCATAACTATTATGCGTATGACGATGGAACACCGGAAGCGGGCTATTCGATCATGTCGACCATGCAAAATCCGAGCACCTATTTCGCCATGCGGTTCGACTTGGCGCAGCCCGATACCTTGCGAAGCATTCGACTCTTTTTCAATGGAGTGCACGAAGATGGCAATGTTGAACGATTTACGCTAAAAGTTTGGAAAGCAATGATCGTTGGCGGGGATACGATTCCGGGCAATGAACTTTATTCCAAAGAGTCGCTTTTCCCGAGGCATGGTAATGATTATTTAGATTTTGTCGATTATCTCTTGGATGAACCGATATTGGTATCCGGTATGATTTTCGTGGGATATCATCAAACGCACAATGTGCAGCTAAATTTAGGCTTCGACCAAAATACTGATGCGCGCGGATATTACATGTATAAGATTGCCAACGATTGGAAACAGTCGTTTTTGAAAGGATCCCCGATGGTGAGGATTGTATTGGGAAAATATTTTGACCCATTGCAAACTACTGTGAAAAAGGATATTGCAAAAAATATCAATATATACCCAAATCCTACAACCACAACGGCGAAGATTGAGATTAGTGATCCGGCTATCCAAGTAAATCAGATTATGGTTTACGATGTATATGGAAAATTATTGGATGTTCAACAGGTTAATTCTTCAGCGATTATTGTCGAAATGAATCGTTTCTCGCCGGGAATTTATGTGCTGCGCCTGATGAATGACAGGAAAGCGGTTCATGCTGTGAAAATAGTTAAACAATAGATTAATAAATAGATGATTCAAGACAACATCATTTACGGTTTTCGTCCTATCACCGAAGCCATCCATAATGATAAAACCATTGATAAAGTATTAATACAAAAAGGATTAAAAGGAAATCAATTCCGAGATATTTTTATCCTTATCCGAGAAAACAAAATTCCGTTCCAATATGTACCGGTTGAAAAGCTAAACAAGTTCACTCGCGGTAATCATCAAGGAATCATTGCGTTTATGTCGGCGATAGAGTATCAAGATATCCACGATATTATTCCGACCATTTATGATGAAGGAAGGGTGCCTTTTTTGTTAATTTTGGACAAAATCACTGATGTGCGCAATGTGGGGGCGATTGCCCGTTCGGCCGAGTGCGCGGGTGTGGATGCAATTATCCTGCCGTTGAAAGGAGGTGCCCAGCTGAACGAGGATGCTGTGAAAAGCTCCGCCGGTGCGTTGCATAAAATTCCGATCTGCCGTCATTCCAACATTATCGAAATTATCGAGTATTTGCAAAATTCAGGTATCGAAGTTGTCGCAGTGACAGAAAAGGCCGATTGGGATTACTTCAAAAAAGATATGACTCAACCGATTTGCTTAGTGATGGGCAACGAATACGAGGGGATCGCTTATGATTATTTGCGCAAATGCAACGACCGCATCAAGATCCCGATGGTCGGCACGATCGCTTCACTCAACGTTTCCGTAGCCACAGGAATAGTGCTTTTTGAAGCGGTGAAACAAAGAATGCGTGTTTTGTAATAACGCCTAATAGAATCATCATTAGAAAAGTCAGGGCATAAAAAAAGCCCCGTTTTCCGGAGCTTCGAGCGGAAAACGGGGCTCGAACCCGCCACCTACAGCTTGGAAGGCTGTCGCTCTACCAAATGAGCTATTTCCGCTTGGGTAATGTTAATGTTGTGGGAGAGGAAGGATTCGAACCTCCGAAGGCTGCGCCAACAGATTTACAGTCTGCCCCATTTGACCGCTCTGGAACTCTCCCAAACGAGCCGATAGACGGACTCGAACCGCCGACCGGCTGATTACAAATCAGCTGCTCTACCAACTGAGCTACATCGGCTTGGATTTACCCTTTCAAATAACCTGCTCGTTTTATTAACGGGCTGCAAAAATAGACTTTTTTCGACTTGTTCCGACAAAGAACTGATTTTTTTTGTTTTTTATATTCTATTTTACTGATAATCTGATAAATAAATTTTACAGTCTGTGCTTTTTTCTCTTTTAAAATCTCCTGTATAGAAATGAAAATAGAATGAAAATGGAGAATTAAGGAGGGATTTTGGGAAATTAAGAGGATTCTGAAATCAAATAGGATGCTAATCAGTGGATCTGTTTTTGTGGTTTTTTACAAGCAGTTTTTATACGAAAATGATAGTTTGTTTAAACCAGTGTGTAAACCGAAAAATACCGTAAGTTTGTATCTCTAAAAATCAAAAAATAGAATTATTGACTTTCACCCCCCTCGAGATTTCCCGTTTCCCAATTGGCCCTGGGAGCCCTTCAACGGTAAAGCCAACTGTTTTCATCACTCGTTTTACCCAACCTTTAGCGCAGTAAGTCATTAAAATTCCTCCATCGACCATGGCTTTATATATCTTGCGAAAGATCTCCTCGCTCCAAAGTTCCGGCTGCAGATCGGGAGAAAAAGCGTCAAAATAGACGATATCGTACTTCCCTGCGAAGAGACAAATGTCTTCTAACTTGATGATGCTCTTTTTGAAGAAGAAATTTGACGAAATCTCTACCTCATCATCCGATTTTAACACATGTATGTACCGGAAAATTTCATCCCATTTTTTTCCTACGATTGATGTGTAGTTCAACGCTTTAAATTCATTTTCTTGTAGCGGATAAGCTTCAATGCCGTGATAATGGATTACTCGGTTATCCTGGTTGACTAACGTGAGTAGTGCATTCAGTCCCGTTCCGAAACCAACATCCAGTACGGCAATTTCTCTCTTTTCTCCCATCATTTTCAGCCCGGCATTGATATAAACATGCATGGATTCGTTATACGCTCCGTGGACAGAGTGAAAATGCTCGTCTGTTCCTTCTATCCGTAAGGAAGACGAGCCGTCTTCGGAAATGGTGATTGTGCGTTTGGTGAAATCTTTCATATATATGTGGATGACGGGAGTTTTTACAGGAAAATTCTTCAAATTACTTTACAGTAGCATCGTCGCCTGGCCACAACCTCTCCGTTATACTTTTCCCAGATGCGGCTGGCGGTTAAATCTTCTAATTGTTGATTGGTGATGGCGTAACGGAAACCCTTTTCAATGAACATCTTGTGAAGATGATAATGATAAACGGCATGAATCCCTTTCGGAATCCATTCGGGCAGCACGCCGGTCAGGATCAAATCCACGGAGTCGTTTTTTCGTAGCGACCGCAAAACAGGAAGCCACCCAAACGGGAACAATCGACCATCTGCCTTTTTGAAAGCCCGGTTCAGCGATGGCATGCTCAAGCTGAAGCCCACGATTTCATCGTTCTGATCCACCAAAACTCCAACTAAATCTTTATCTACAATAGCGAAATTGTGTTCGATCAGATAATCTATTTCACTATCTGTCAATGGAATGAAATTATAAATATGTTGGAAAGACTCATTCATCGCCAAAAAAAATTGACGGGCAAAATGCAGCAACTCTTTTTTGGAGTTGAAATTTTTAAGGGTAATATCATACCGTTCCGCAATCCGTTTGCTCAGCTGTTCCATCCGTTTGGGAATTTCTCCGACAGGTATTTTATATTGCAGATAATCAACTTCTTTCTGATAGTTTAATAACTCCAATAGTTGAGGGTAATAGGGATGATTGTATTCACATGAGAGTGACGGCATCTCTCCGAAGCCATCGATAAGCACGCCCTGTTTTTCCATGTTGGAGTAGCGTGATGGCCCACTGACAATGACGAGTCCTTGCTCTTTCCCCCACTGTTCGACTTGCTGAAGAAGAGCTTGCGCTGCTTCCGGATCATTTTCCACATCGAACCACCCGAAGCGGATGCGTTGCTCGCCGCGCAACTCATTAGCCCGATGGTTGATGATCCCGGCAATCCGACCCACAATCCGATCTTCGCGAAAAGCCAGCCATAACCGCCGCTCGCAAAATTCCAGTGCCGGATGTCTCGTTAATGTGAAAATGTCCTCTTTTAACAAAGAAGGCACATAATACGGTGTGTATTTATACAATTTCTGGGGAAATTTCACAAACTCCCTGATTTCGCGGTCGGTATGGAGCTCTCTTATTTTCATAATCGATTCAATAGATTCACCGGTTTCTGCTTTCAAGTTACACTGCATTATTTACATGCAAGAGTTCGTTCAATAGATATGCAAACATTTGCTTATTAGTAGTTTGTCTGTGATTGTGTATAAAACTGCAGGAAATCATATCGTTATTAGGTGTGACACGACGACTGCTATTTATAGTATTTATACAGAGATAGTTCCAAAATCACTCGCAAATGCAAAAATACAAATAAAGAGAATATGCGGAGAGTCGCGGAGATTTTCTGTATGCGTGTTATGGCAATGGCTCTTTTGTTTAGTTCAATGCGGTGTTGAACGGGAAAAGATTGGGTGGGAGTTACTTCGCAACTCATCAATTCTAAATTGTTTACTATCTTTGCGCCTCAAAAATTTAGACTATGCTACAGATACAATTACTGCGTCAAAATCCTGATTATATTATTGAAAAACTGAAGATTAAAAATTTTGATGCAACAGCAATTTTGCAGCAAATTCAACTATTGGATGGCGAGATCAGAGCGGAGAAAAAAAGTTTGGATGATAATTTGATGGAACAAAACAGCCACTCCAAAAAAATCGGGTTGTTGTTTAAGGAAGGGAAACGGGAAGAGGCCGAAATATTGAAAACCGAAATCGCCGTGTTGAAAGAACGGGAGGCCGAATATAAAGCGCGATTAGCCGAAAAAGAGGAGGCAATCGAAACGTTATTAGTACAGCTGCCAAACCTCCCCCACGAATCGGTTCCTAAGGGAAAGACTGCTGAAGACAACGAGATTATTTTACAAGAAGGAGAAATAGAAACTGCTCAATCCCAACTGATTCCGCATTGGGATTTAGTGAAAAAGTATGACATCGTCGATTTCGATTTAGGCAGCAAGATCACCGGTGCCGGATTTCCCGTTTACAAAGGGAAAGGCGCAAAATTGCAACGCGCACTCATCAATTTTTTCTTGGATACTGCCATCGAAAACGGTTATCAAGAGGTGCAACCTCCTTACATGGTGAACGAAGCGTCGGCGTATGCAACCGGACAGCTACCCGACAAAGAGGGGCAGATGTACCACATCACTGCCGACAATCTCTACCTTATCCCCACAGCGGAAGTTCCCGTTACCAACATCTACCGTGACATCATTTTGAAAGAGAGCGACTTCCCTGTCAAGCATTGTGCTTACTCGGCATGTTTCAGACGGGAGGCAGGCTCGTATGGCAAAGATGTGCGAGGATTGAACCGTCTCCATCAATTCGACAAAGTGGAAATCGTGCAGGTGGAACATCCTGATCGCTCATACGATACGCTTGAAGAGATGCGCGAATATGTTGCATCGTTGCTACGCAAGTTGAAGCTCCCGTTTCGCGTGCTGCGGCTTTGCGGCGGCGACATAAGTTTCACCTCTGCGTTGACTTACGACTTGGAAGTCTATTCGCAAGCGCAACAACGTTGGCTGGAAGTGAGTTCCGTTTCCAACTTCGAGAGCTATCAAGCCAACCGGATGAAATTGCGTTTTAAAGATGGCAATGAAAAACCGAAACTGGCACACACTCTGAACGGCAGTGCGTTAGCTCTACCCAGAATCATGGCCGCCCTCATCGAGAATAACCAAACCGAAGAAGGAATCGTGATCCCGGAAGTGTTGAGAAGATATACACAATTCGATATTATTGACTAATTGCTAATGAAGAAACTGCTTTTTATCTGTTTACTATTCTTTTCTTTGGGTGGATTTCCAGCGATGGCGCAGCAAACTACCGATGAGAAATTGGGCATCCAATATTATCAAAACGGCGAGTTTGACAAAGCAGTTGAAATTTTCTCGAAATCATTCTATAGGAAACCAAATTCGTACATATACTACTATTATTATATGTCGCTGCTCAATTTGGAGGATTATAAAGAGTTAGAGAAGATGTGCAAACGGATGATCAAAGAACAACCTAATGTTCAACGTTTTAAAATAGATTTGGGGTATGTGTATGATCGCTCGGGCGACACACAAAAGGCGCTGAAAGAGTATGAGGCAGCCATCCGCAATGTGAAGACTACGGAGGCGGGCGTGAAAGAGTTGTATAATGCGTTTTTATCCAAAGCACTGCAAGATTATGCTGCGCAAACATTGCTGCGCGGACGGGTTTTACTGAAAAACAACAAGCTGTTCACCACGGAGTTAACTAATATATACACCCGTTTCAACCAAACGGACAAAGTAATTGGCGAAGCTCTCAACTTGGTGAGTGACAACAACGAGATCGCCTACCTGACCCAAGCCGAAAGTATCTTGCAGAATCTATTGTTAGATGACGAAAACGACCAAAATTACCTGACGCTGGTAAGTACTCTGCAACGCACCATTCAAAAAGAACCGGCCAATGATTCCTACATGGCTTTGCTCTTTTGGGCATACAAACTGCACAAAGATTATCCAGCCGCTTTCATTATCGCCAAATCGATAGACCGGAAAGCAGGCGGCACCGGTGAGGTGGTTTTCGGGTTGGCATTGGAAGCCGGAAACAACCGAGACTTCACCACCGCTATCGAAGCGCTGGACTTTGTCATCGCCAAAGGCAGCTCCAATGATTACTATAGTAGTGCGCGCTATCAACTATTAGACATTAAGTATCAACAACTTACATCCACTTCTCCCGTAAAAATAGCCGATGCGCTACTGCTGGAGAAAGAGTTTAAAAAATTGTTGGATGAAGATGGGTTACATTCTGGTACTACCGAATGGATACGAAAATACGCACATCTTTTGGCTTTTTACGTTGGCAAGCCGGACGAGGCAGTTGAGATTCTAAACAGCGTAATTGCCACCGCCAACCGCGATCCCAAAGAGAAGGCTACTTATAAATTGGATTTAGCTGACATCCTTTTGTATTCCGGTTCTGTTTGGGATGCCACATTACTCTACTCCCAAGTGGATAAGGATTTGAAAAACGATGAGATCGGGGAGATGGCAAAATTCAAAAATGCGAAACTCTCATTCTACATCGGTGAATTTAAATGGGCAAAAAGCCAGTTGGATGTATTACGCGCCGCCACTACTAAGCTGATTGCCAATGATGCCATGTATTTTTCCCTTCTTATTTCAGATAATGAAGAGGAGGAAGACGAAGAAGGTCAAGCGCTCTTTTTTGATGAAAATGCCGAAAGCAACAAACCGTTACGGTATTTTGCCAAAGCCGATTTTCTCCGTTTTCAAAACCGGGATGACGCGGCTTTAACCATGTTTGATTCAGTGCTGATAATTCAGCCGTTCGGAACATTGACAGACGATGTTTATTATCAAAAAGCCGAGATCGCCATACGACAAGGGAAATATCTGGAGGCCGAGCAATATCTTAAAAAAATCATAGAAACTTATTCCGATGATATTTTGGGTGATGACGCCATGTTCCTTTTAGCTGAACTCTACGAGTACTATTTGAAAGATATTCCCGGCGCATCGTCTTATTACCAAAAACTGTTAAAAGATTATCCCGGCAGTCTCTACGTTATCGAAGCCCGGAAACGGTTCCGTGCATTGCGCGGCGACAATATTTAATCATCCGTATGAACGTTAAACCCAAGAAGAGATTAGGACAGCATTTCCTTCGTAATGAACAAATTGCGGAAGATATCGCAAACAGTTTGATCACACCAAATCCCAATCTGATCGAAATTGGGCCGGGGATGGGTGTGTTGACCAAATACTTGATGAAACGCCCGAATGTGAACTTCTCCGTGGTTGAATTAGACGAAGAGTCTGTTCGCTATCTTCAACAACAATACCCCGACTTCGTCAACAATATTATCGCGGATGACTTTTTGAAATTAGATTTAGCGGAGATGTACAACGAACCGTTGTCAATCATCGGAAATTTTCCCTACAATATATCTTCACAGATTCTTTTTAAACTGTTAGATTACAAAGATCTCGCAACTGAATTAGTGGGTATGTTCCAAAAGGAGGTGGCAGAGCGAGTGGCAGCTAAACCCGGCAATAAAAACTACGGCATTTTAACGGTATTGATCCAAGCTTTCTATGACGTGGAGTATCTTTTCACAGTGCACGAATACGAGTTTGACCCGCCTCCCAAGGTGAAATCCGCTGTCATTCGAGTTGTTAAAAATAACGAGAAACAACTCCATTGCGATGAGGTTTTATTCAAAAAGGTCGTAAAAACCGCTTTCAATCAACGTCGTAAAACCTTGCGCAATTCGCTGAAGACATTCAGCTTTAACCCCGAATACCAATCTGATCCTATCTTCAACAAACGGCCGGAACAGTTAAGTGTGAAGGAATTTGAAGAAATTTGCATTCAAATAAGCCATTGATGGTCGAAAACGATCCGATTCTTGTTCCCCTTTTCCCTATAAATAATTACCCCCAATTCTCATTATCACCTTTTTTAGGGATTGCTGTGCCTGACAAAATGTGGTTCTTTTGCATCGTCAAAGTGACGGTAAGAAAAAGAATGTTACAATTGGTCGGTTTCTGACCCATTAAAAAGAATAACTCTGTTTTTGGTTTATTTTTCGTACGACAACCCTCTCCAAATCCTCGGGGAGGGTTACGATTTCAGGGGGATCACTTCTTCGTCAAGGCGTGGAAAAGTTCTTCCATCCCGATAATTTCGCGTTTCTCTTCGCCGATCTTAACTCCCATCTTAGCAGCCATTTCAGGAAGGTCCTTGATTTTGGCATCAGCCACAATATTGCCTCGATTGATAATGATGACACGGTCACAAACAGCTTCCACTTCCTGCATGATATGCGTGGACAATAGGACGGTTTTTGATTTGCCACACTCTTTTATCAACTCGCGAATATCGACTAACTGGTTAGGATCCAATCCGGTGGTGGGTTCATCCAGGATCAACACCTCGGGATCATGGATGAGAGCCTGTGCAAGTCCCACACGTTGTTTGTAACCGCGAGACAACGCTCCTATCTTTTTGTGTTGTTCCAAACTCAGTCCTGTCTGTTTGATCACGCGTTCCATCGCTGATTGCTTGTCTTTAATTTTGTGAATACCGGCAATAAAAAGCAAGAATTCTTTCACATACATATCATAGTATAGTGGGTTGGCCTCCGAAAGGTAGCCTACCTTTGCGCGAAGTTCAAGCGAATCGTTCCAAATATCCAAACCGCAAACCGAAACATCTCCGCTTGTGGGCGGGATATAACAAGTGATGATCTTCATCATGGTGGATTTTCCCGCACCATTAGGCCCTAAGAAACCAACCACCTCTCCTTTTCCGACTTCAAAACTCACGTTGTCCAACGCTTTCTGTTTGCCATAAATTTTCGTTACTTCTTTTACTATTATTGACATGTTCTATGATTTAAGAGATGCAAAAATACACTTTTATAACTAATCAAAAAGGTCGTCGGAAAATCCGGCGACCTCGTGTTGCCAGTGCCAAATGGCGGTCTGCACCAGCTATCTATTCTTAACCTTTTCGTATTCTTTTCCCGTGGCTTTTCAACGGGCATTCCAACCCGTTTCCGCCGAGGGTTCTTTCATTTTTTAGTCTGCTCTCTGCCTATACAAATTGTTAGCGTCGCTTTGCTCGAACAATGAAGAACGGGATGTTTCGTTATTCTGCGCCCGTAATCTATTGGCTCGTTCTATCGCAGGGATATTATCTATACGATCGAAACTTTCATTGTCATCATATTGAATACCCTTGGTCATTCCAAGCTGAGATAAAACACTTTCTCCTTTACGGATAATAGTTTTCCTATGTTCAGTTTCACTGGTAGGCACAGCAGCCACGGTTACCGGCATGGGTTCTTCTTCCATTTTTCCACTGAAAAGATCCCCTGTAAATGGAGTGGAAACAATCTCTTCTTTTTCCTCCTCAAATACGGGTGCTGGCATAACCGTCACCGGTTCTTCGGGTTGTAGGGACGACTCCACATTGATAAAAGTCGCACCTTCTTGCTTCTCCGTTGAAACATGAATACCACTTTCGTCATCTTTTTCGATTTCGCTCACCACATTCACTTCCGTTATCTTTTCGCTGGTTTGGTAGTTGGTCACGATCACCGATAATTTAACTTTGTCGCCTAGATTTTTATCTTTTGCACGTCCCCAGATCACATCGGTATTGGGAGATTTAACGCGTTCGAACTCTTTCACAATCTGTGCTAACTCCGACATCTTGAGCGGTTCGTCTTCTCCATAGCTGATAAAGAAAAGGAAATTTTTAGCATTAGTGATCATATTTTCATCCAACAGCGGGCAAGATAATGCGCCGTCCACAACCTCTTTGATACGATTTGGTCCGCTGGCCGTTGCCAATCCCAACATCGCCGGTCCGCTGTTTTTCATAACGGTCTCGATATCTTTGAAGTCAATATTTTGCTCTGCTTGCACAGTGATTAGCTCGGCAATACATTTCACGGCATTTTTCAGCACGTCATCGGCAAAACCGAAAGCCTCTTCCACTGATTCATCGGGATAGATATTGAGGATTTTATCATTGTTAACCACGATCAAAGAATCCACATATTTTTTCATCTCAGCGATACCTTCTTCGGCAAAATTCATCCGTTTGGATCCTTCAAATTGAAAGGGATAGGTTACCACACCAATGGTGAGGATTCCCATTTCATGAGCCACTTGCGCCACCACGGGAGCTGCGCCGGTACCGGTACCTTTTCCCATACCGGCGGTGATGAACAGCATCTTTGTATCTTCACCGATAAAGCTCTTGATTTTGTCTTTACTCTCTTCTGCCAGTTTCTTTGCAACTTCGGGAATCGCTCCCGCACCCAATCCCGTATCACCCAGCATCATCTTTTTGGGCACTTGGTTATTCTCCAACACTTGCAAGTCGGTGTTGCAGATCATAAAGTCAACACCCACGATTCCATCCACATACATGTGTTTCACAGCGTTTCCACCGCCACCGCCAACCCCGATCACCTTGATGATTGAACCGTTGGAGTTTATTTCTTTTGCGTCATACATGCCGCCAAATGTTTTTTCTTCACTCATATCTACTAACTTTTATATATTTTCTAAATATTAATCCCCTTGAATTTTTCTATCTCTTTAATTACTATCCTAAGTTGCTTTTTCCAAAAGATCATTAAAGAAATCACTGATCACATTAAAGAAATCTACTTTTTTCTCTTTCTCTTTGCCTTTATCTTTATAATTCTCCCGGTGCTTTCTCATTGTTTTTCTCAAGGGTTCATTTACCGAAACAGGTTCTTCGATCTGAGCAGCCTGCCCGTCAATTCCTTCGATTCCATATTTAAGCAATCCCAATACTGTAGAATAGATGGGGCTTTTCAGATCGCCTTGCATGTTGACAAATCCAACTCCGGGGTGACCGATACGCACAGGCATTTGCAATGTATACTGGCACAATTCTTTAAGGTGGCTCAACATCGATCCGCCGCCGGTAAGTACTACGCCATTCGTAATTTTGGAGGCATATCCCGAATCGCGGATTGCCAATCGGATCTCTTCCAAGATATCGGTTTGCACGCGGGCATGGATAATTTCCGCCAACATATTCTCGCTGATCTGGATAGGCTGCAAGCCGTGCAACTGCGGTATAGTAAGATAGTTGCTACTGTTACTTTTCTCAACAACACAAGTGCCATGTTTTATTTTCAACTTCTCCGCCAGTTCCATCGGAATTTTGCAGATGGTTGATATATCTTTGGTGATGGAGTTTCCGCCAAAAGGAATCACCATGGTAAAGACCGGTTTGCCGTCATAGAAAATAGCCAAGTCGGTAGTTCCACCGCCAATGTCGATCAACACCACACCGTGTTTTTTTTCCTCGTGACTGAGGCAGGCCAATCCGGAAGCGATCGGTTCAAGAATAATAGTCTCCGCATCCAATCCCGCATCTTGCACGCAACGCAAGATTTTTTTGATTTCGCCTTCGTTACCGGTGATGATTTGAAAATAGCCTTCGATGATTTCGCCCAACTCCCCGACAGGATCTGTAGTTTCTCGATGACGATCTATCACAAACCGTTGCGGGATCACGTTGATGATCTGTTCACCGGGGTTCACCGAGATGTTACTCAGATCGCTCACCATTGTCTCGATCTCGTCTTGCCGGATCACATCCTCTTTCCCGTTGATTCGGGTTACGGTGTGCTTATACTCCGAGCTCTTTATATGGCGGCCGGCCACACCCACGAAAACCTCGCGGATGTCGTGGTTGAAGCTATTCTGCGCCATATCCTTCGAGATATTGATCCCGTTGACAGTCTTGTTGATGTTGTAAATCAGTCCGTGCTGAACACCGGTGGACTCGCCTTTTCCATAGCTGTGGATGTCGATTTTGCCGTCGGGATTTCGGGAACCGATCACTGTTGCGATCTTGGTCGTCCCAATATCCAATCCGACAACTATTTCCGGGGCATGTTCGAGCGTAACTTTCTTTCTCATATACTTCTTTTGTTGCTATTTTTTTGCTATTATTCTATTTTTAAACCTGGCGTCTAACAGGGTATAGTCATTGATTCCGTGATAGGGCAATGCGTCGCTATACATTTTGGAAAGGTGCAGCAACTTCGCTTTCGCATCCGAATGATCGCCAAATAAAACCAACTGGTTTCCGAAAACCGGAATCAATTCAATTGCCTGGTTTTTATTAACATACAACTGCTTGAATTGCGCATTGCAAAAAGGATCTGCCTTAATTTCCTTGGCAACAGTGTATAAACTGTGAAGCAACGGCACTGAATCGGCAACGATTTTCCGAGAAAAATTGTAGTCGATATGGCCATTTGCCACCAAAATACTTTCGTGGATATTGGGATGAAAAGGGATAATAAATCCTTCATCATCAATGAAATATTGATCATTTTCAGAAAAAACATGCACCAACGGATGCGACTGGATGATCTCGATGATCATGGATGATCTTGAGAAATAAACTCTTTTGCATTGTAAGATGAAAGGGTGATGAGTGATGATGTCAGCCACTTCGCCGGTCACGCTTCGCAGGTCTTTCACCGTTTTCCCGATCACTACAACATTGGAATCGGCAATCATCTTCTCGATTTCTTGAACAGAAACTAAAGGCTGGTTTTGGGAAGCCGCAATTTTAATCTCGATTTTCTCGCAAATTGCAGACTGTTTTTTAACAATGGCAACCACAACGAGCGAAAAGATCAAAATCGTAACTGCAATACTAACAATAGCTTTTAATTTCCCCATTCTGTGTAAAAATACATTATACTAGCCTTCAAAAATAGTAATATTAAAATTTCCTATTTCCAAGGCAAAAGGAAATAACCCACAATAGAATGTTGATATGTTAATATGGCTGGCTTTGCGTATAACTGATCTCCTTCGTCATAATACGGAAGCAGTAAAATTAGTTACTTCTTTACCCATTTATAAGTTCCCACAACCTGGTTGCCATTGCAGACTTGCAACAAGTAGAATCCCGCCGCCATATCCGCAACAGGAATCGTCACATCATTCATATTATCAATATTTTGCATTTTGATAATACGTCCTTGCAAATCAAGGAGGTTGATTTGCAATTTATCAGATTTCCCCTGTATATCGGTGCTGTTAATGGTCAAATGAAGCCAGTTTTCAGCGGGGATGGGGAAAATTTCAACAGATGGATTCTGGCGAGTTTCATCAATGCCCACATTGGAGGTGTTATAATTAAAATGCCAGCCCGAAGCCGTCGTTTTTGCCGATGTTTCAAAAATTAGGTTCAACCTTCGGGTTTCGAAAGTAAAAGTGTTCTGTGTTAATTGTCCGGACAATGTTTCCAGAAGTACCGGCGGATTGGGCACATAGTCATAAATGTAAAGGATATCTTCATTCTCCTCCGTGTCAAATTGGTCGAAGGTGAGGATAATCGCATCTGCCGCATTGTTGATAATTCGAAACACACAGCGGGTGCAGTTATGGTAATCCGCATCGCCACTACCGTCTTCACATTCGCCCTTTGGTTGTGTCATAAGCCTCAGTCCCGAACAATATTTATCATACTGCACCTGGTAATCGGCATGGAAACCCTGCCTGTTTTTTTCGCCGGAGGAGGTTGCAAACCGGACGGTAATTTCAGCGCCGGTTGTCATTAACTCCACTGAACCCGCATCGTTGGTGACCATCACATCTTCTACCTCTGCTTCATCACAGGAGATGAAAATCGTGTCTGACTCTCCTACTTCGTAGCGGAGTGTAAATTTAATAGCGTCATAATTGGTCATTTCCGGCCGGATGATCCATGTATAATCCATATTTTCTCTATAACTCATAAAAGAAGGTGACCCATCGGTGAAGGATCCCGATTCGGCAGTCAATACCCGCATGCCTGTGGTTGGAATGACCGGGTAATCGTAGCGACTCGTGTCCGGGTAGGCATTCACAATCAGTTCTTGTGCTAAATTAAAATTATTGCCTCCCGGTTTCAGGTTTTCCGTGTAAAAATAGCCGTTTTGATAGCCGTCCCAGCCAAAATCAAAATGATAATAGAAATTTGAATCAGTGTCAACTTGGTATCCATCGCAAATGAAAGCATGCCCATCTGTCCAAGGCTTGCTCCAACCGGCGTAGTAGAGTGGGATTTTGCGTTCCAGATGACTGACAATCACGCTATCCCAATTCAGTGTAACGCTATCTCGATAGAGG
Source organism: Bacteroidales bacterium OttesenSCG-928-B11 (assembly GCA_030267125.1). Taxonomy (GTDB): domain Bacteria; phylum Bacteroidota; class Bacteroidia; order Bacteroidales; family WCHB1-69; genus JAGVVH01. The sequence continues at coordinate 477 of JAJDJJ010000011.1, read as the reverse complement.
TATTCGGTTTCGGGCGAGAACTTGAAATGGGTACGCAACGAATACGCGGCCTTGTGGTTATACATGCCCGAAGAGTTGGCTCCATAGACCATATCCACCGAAACCCCCAAATGATGAATCAGCAAAGAGGCCGCCGGATTGATCTTTGTCGGTACATCGTTCATCGCATCATAATCATAGTAAGCATTCTCGAAGTTGGCGCTAATGGTTCCATACGTTTCATGCTCGTAAGTATAGCTCCCTACTCCACTTTCCGGGAAGCGGAAATAGTAAAGCAGTTGCCCCATAGCCGTTGCCACACAACCTGTTACCGCGCGCCCGGTAGAACTGCTGAGGTCGCGGGGGCAGTAATAGTTGTAAAATTCACCCTGCCCCCATTGCGGATTCAGAAAAGGTTCGATTCCATCAACGGCGCGTGTTCCTCCGGATTTCTCTAAAACAGCATCCCATTGTTTTTGGAATTGTGAGTTTTGCACA
>JAJDJJ010000113.1 GCA_030267125.1 Bacteroidales bacterium OttesenSCG-928-B11 | reverse complement strand
TCGAAGAAGTTAAGGATTTATCTAACCGAGCCTATTTCAAAGGGCATATCAGTGATTTAGGTGGCCCGTCAGCCAATATGTACAAGATGCGAGGGCGTGACCAACGAGCCTGTGTCAAGTGCAAAAAACCGTCCTGTCTGCATCCGACAATCTGCAACAATTTGGATATCAACCATAAGCCACTCACTTCACTATATCGTAAAGTCCGCGACTTGAAAAATGTGAAGCGCATCACAATCGGAAGCGGGATCCGTTATGAGATGTTAGTGACACAGAGAAAAGAGAACGACAGGCAAAACGGACTGACAGAATACACAGAAGAAGTTATCCGCTACCATGTATCCGGCCGGCTGAAGATTGCGCCGGAGCACACAATGGATCATGTGGTGTACAAGATGCGAAAACCCTCTTTCCAGCTATTTTCCTCTTTCCATCGGCAATTTATAGCTATCAACAAAAGACTCGATAAAAACCAACAGTTAATCCCTTATTTCATGTCGGCTCATCCCGGCTGTCGCTTGGATGATATGCGGGAATTACGCAAGGAAGCCCATAAATTACGCCTCATTACCGACCAAGTACAGGAATTTACTCCCACCCCCATGACCTACTCCACCGCTATCTACTACTTAGGATTCGATCCTTATACCGGCGATAAAGTCTTTGTTGAAAAAGATATGCGGAAACGAAAAGAACAGCACAGCTACTTCTTTTGACAGGTCTCAAAAACTTCGATAAATCAATGCCTTCCCTTCTTCAAATTCAATCGTGAATTGATCGGCGAGGGCTTCGTTGAGAGTGGCTTGCCACAGGTGAGCAAATGACTGGTTTTTAACAGGATATTTCAAATTATGGAATGTGAATTTGGTATCGGGGAGAAAAGAAAAAAGAGAAATTTGCTGACCGACGAATGAGGAAAGGGTTATCGTTTGGAAAGCGGGGGTGAAAACACCGTAGTTCGTAACCATCTCTATGTCCATCGCTTTCTCTTGGGCAAACATCATCATCACACCAAGATTGCCAATCGCATGGTCTTCGCGCAATCCGAAACCGCCAACAATAACCACGTTCAAATAATCGTGCGCAAAACAATAGCGCAGCGCTTTATTCAAGTCATTATACTCTTGACTTTTATCTTCATGCACAATGGAGGAAAAACGCGCCAATAGCTCGGAAGATATGGAATCGCAATCACCCACAATAACAGTTGGCAATATATCCAATGCCAGCAAATTAACCACTGCCCCATCGCAACAGATGATCGGCAAACCGCTCTTCAGTAACGTCATCGGTATTTCGTGGAACGGCACTTCGCCTTTTGCAACGATGATTGCGTTATATCGTTTCTCGTTCATTTCGTCATCAACTTATAATTTCCGGATTCCGATAATTTCCCTCACATCGTTCACCGTTTTGGAAGCGCTTTCACGAGCTTTTTCTGCACCAAGTTTTGCCACTTTGCGAAGGTAATCATCATCATTGCGCAGCGTCATGATGCGTTCATGGATTGGAGCAACAAAAGAAGTAATGTCTTCTGCCAATTGTTTTTTCATATCTCCGTAGCGGATTTCGCATTTTTGGTATGCCTCTTCGAAAAAAGCAAGCGTATCAGGCGAGGAAACAGCTTCCATCAATTGGAAGAGATTCTCAACGGCCTGCGACTTAGGTTGCCCCGGTTCTGTAGGGCCGGAATCGGAAACAGCTTTCATCACTTTCTTCCTGATCAATTCGGGAGAATCGGAAAGGAAAATACAGGAAGCTTCATTGTCGGATTTTGACATTTTCGTGCTGCCATCCAAACCGGGGATCTTCACAAGATGATCGCCGAAATTATAAGCCACGGGGAGTTTGAAATAATCCACACCGTAAAAATGGTTAAAACGTTGCGCAAAATCACGGGTCAGCTCCAAATGCTGCTCTTGATCTTTCCCAACCGGCACTTTATCGGCACGATGAATCAAAATATCGGATGCCATCAAGATCGGATAAGTGAGCAAACCGGCATTCACATTGTTAGGTTGGCGGCGCACTTTCTCCTTAAATGAAGGAACGCGCTGCAACTCACCCACATACACATTCATCGCCAAAAGAAGTGTCAATTCGCAAACCTCGGGAACGTCACTCTGTATATATATAGTACATTTTTCAGGATCCAAACCAGCGGCTAAATAATCGACCAATACATTTTTGATGTTGGTTCCCAAATCACCGGGTTTAGGGTGCGTGGTCAACGAGTGATAGTCGGCAATAAAAAAATAACAATTATTCTCCTCTTGCATCCGCACAAAATTCTTCAACGCACCAAAATAATTTCCCAAATGCAGGTAGCCCGTAGGTCTAATTCCGCTTAATACTCTATCCATAGCGATCTTATTTTAAAGCGGCAAAAATAGGGAAAATATAAGGAAATCCCTTCTCGCATATTAATTTTCATTTTTCTTTGGGCGCCCGCTCGCGCCAACCCACAAGCCGGCACTTCGCTCGCGCCGGGCTTTCCGCTGCAAGTCCTCGCTTTACTTACCCTGGCTATTCCCTCTGCCTAAATTCATTCGCTCCTCCTTCGGCAAATCTTCAGGCTGCGGGCTTTCCGCTGCAATCCCATGGCGCAAGGACTTTCACCCGCTATGCCTCACTGAGCCATTCCACAATTAGCATTACCCCCAATGGATATTTATTGATAGTTGATTATCAATAACTTATCAATACAGATTTTATACTTAAATTTTTATTTCTTACGCAATGTATTGGTAATGAAAAAAATATTATTTTTGCCCGCTTAAAAAACCGATTATTATCCTTAATCTTAGAACAAGGAAAATTAGTGTTAAAATCGAGGTTTGTAGGTGAAGACAGATCTCTTAAAAGTAAAAGAATGAATAAATTAAGTTACAAAACCATTTCAGCTAACGAGAAGATCGTTAAAAAAGATTGGGTTCTTATCGATGCGGAAAATGAAGTCGTTGGACGTCTATCAACCGTAGTAGCCCGTATTTTGAGAGGTAAAACCAAAACCTATTACACCCCTCATTTCGATTGCGGAGACAATGTGATCATCATCAACGCCGAAAAAATCAGATTCACTGGTCACAAAATGGACGACAAACAGTATGTTCGTCATACCGGATATCCTGGAGGACAACGTTTTGCCACTCCTCGCGAGGTATTAAGAAAAAAACCTATTTTCATTTTGGAACATGCGATCAAAGGAATGTTGCCGAAAAACAGATTGGGAGCACAACTGTTCCGCAACCTGTACGTGTACGCAGGTCCGAATCACCCGCATGAAGGACAACAACCCAAGTTAATCAACATTAAAGATATCAAATAGAAATGGAAGTAATCAATAAAATAGGGAGAAGAAAAACTGCCGTTGCCCGTATCTATATGAAAAAAGGGAGCGGCCAAATCACAGTTAATAATCGGGATTACAAAGAGTATTTCCCCATCGCCACATTGCAATACGTTGTGACTCAATCGTTGCAAATAGCAGGTGTGGACGGCGAATATGACATCAAAGCCAATTTGGACGGCGGCGGCATGTCTGGACAAGCAGAAGCGCTTAGATTAGCGATCTCCAGAGCGTTGGTAGAAATCGACCCGGAAATCAGACCAGCTTTGAAAAGCAAAGGCTTGATGCGTCGTGACCCGCGTATGGTTGAACGTAAGAAACCCGGTCAACCCAAAGCTCGTAAAAGATTCCAATTCAGCAAACGTTAATATTGGATCTCAAATAATTAAATTAATCAAGTTTAGTATCGAAACCATTAAGACTTCCTTACGAACTACTTAATGGTTGCATTAAAGAAAGTAAACAAATGCCAAAATTACAATTCGAAGAATTATTAGAAGCAGGTTGTCACTTCGGACACCTGAAAAGAAAATGGAATCCCGCAATGGCTCCTTACATTTTTATGGAGAAAAACGGAATCCACATCATTGACCTCTACAAAACTGTGGATAAAATTGATGAGGCGTGCAACGCCGCTAAACAAATTGCAAGGTCAGGACGTAAAATCCTGTTTGTTGCAACAAAAAAACAAGCGAAAGAAACTGTCGCTGAATTGGTTAAACAAGTGGGAATGCCTTACGTAACCGAGCGTTGGCCCGGTGGTATGCTTACCAACTTCTTCACTATCCGCAAGGCGGTTAAGAAGATGACCGATATCGACAAATTGATGCAAAGTCCTCAGTTCAATAATCTTTCAAAACGCGAGAAACTGCAAATCCAACGCGAAAGAGCTAAACTAGAAAAGAACTTGGGATCTATCGCAGACCTATCCAGACTGCCCGCTGCCGTTTTTATTGTAGATATCATGAAAGAGCACATCGCTGTAGCTGAAGCGCGCAGATTGAATATCACCACGTTCGCTATTGTGGACACTAACTCTAACCCGAACTTGATCGATTTCCCGATTCCGGCAAATGACGACGCTTCCAAATCCATTTCCATCATTGTGAAAGCGGT
>JAJDJJ010000108.1 GCA_030267125.1 Bacteroidales bacterium OttesenSCG-928-B11 | reverse complement strand
ACCCATGACGAACCGATTAATGCAATAAAATCCGAATACTTATCCCCATTCAGATCCGCCGGATAGGCTGTTATGCCGCCTGATATATTCAGATCATATTCCATCTCGGCAAAACTTCCCGCATGAGTATCTTCCCATATTATAGTTGTTGGAAGTAATCTTTCCCCTTCTGTTCCATACTGTGTTATGGTGTTTAATCTTGGTGGATAGGTATTCAAATATGAAAATTCATATCTCCGAATATCTGAAAATCCATTTTCATCATACTGTATTCTGATTTTTTCTAATAACCGGGTTTGTTTGATCTCATAGCCTACGACAAAACCAGATCTATAGTGTGATCCGTCAGAGAGATACTCAAACTTGATACGAGCGTACGGAGTGAGACTTCTATTTCCCGTGTAATCAATCTGTTCTATCCATATTTCCCTATTAGAATTCCCATAGGAGAAAGTCATGTAATTGCCGAATGGATCTGTGATTTTATTGATCAGCCAGTTAAATACAGTACCGCCTACTACTTGACGGGAATCCGAACTATTTCCATATTGAATAATACATCCGTCCGCATTGGTTACTTCAAAGTATAAAGGACCATTGCCTAAAATCCCAAAAGATTTTACGCTGGAAAAATTTTCAAATTCAGGAACATATTCTGTCCCGTTTGCACCATAAGCATTCTCTGTTGATTTCAATAAACGATTTCCATCCAAAGTAAATCGATCTTGATAATCTAACTGAACAGACGTTTTGTTGTTCTCATGATAAATGTCTTGTGGTACTCTGTTTATGGCTGACAGTCCCGACAAATGCCATTTTTCGCCCAGAATACTCATTCCTCCTTGACTGTTATATGAAATAGCCAAAACGGGCTGTATGCCCAGAGTCCCCGGAACCACTTCGATTGGAATCGTATACGTTGCCGCTCCGGAAGGGGAGACATCGATCGTTCCGGGAATAACGCCTATGTAATCCGATGCACTCTGCGATTTGACGTCAATTCTTAAAACCCATAATAAAATGATGATAATTAGCGTGATTTTTTTCATGTTCCCCTCCTATTGTTTTACGATTTTCCAATCTTTCACCCGGTTATTCATAAGTAATGATAGCAGATATATTCCCGAAGAGTAAGATGACAAGTCAAGTGTAATAGTAGGCGAATCCACGACAACTTCCCTGATTAATTGTCCGTTTACCGTATACAGACTTAATTTTCCTTGTGTTAAATCATCGTAGTTTTCAATGCTTATCGTCAACTCTCCCGCTGTGGGGTTGGGGAAAACATAGAGTACGATTTCCCCTATACGGTCTTCAAATTTACTGGTTTCGTTATCGTTTGAGATAAAAGCACTTTTAGGTTGGACAACCTCGGGCGGAAGCTCTATGGTTCGGATAATCCTGTTCCCGGAATTATCATAGTCAAATTCTCGTCTGTATGACTGTGCTATACACGTAATAGATAGCAATGTTAAAAAAAATAGGATAATTGGTTTTTTCATATTATTGATAGTTAAATAATTGTCAATTTCCACAACCGATGGCAAGTATAAAAAATATTTTCATTCTTTTTCCCAAAAATAATTATCCTTCCAAAACAGACACACTAAAATCGTGAAGATAGTAAGGATTTTACAGTTTTCAAACTTTATTCCCACCTTAGAAAGAGCGCTTTTGCTTGCTTGATTTTCGTCGTGAAAAATCAGACTTCCAAAGCATTGAGAAATGCGGCGGTGCGAGAATACCAATCTCTTGCCAGAACGACAGGATAGATTCTAAAAAAGGAGAAGGGCGGGAGGGGAAGACTCGAACTTCAAACCTTCGAGTTCCAGCAGTTTCTTTTTTCGCCAGATTCCACCGCCATAGCCGGTAAGGGTGCCGTTTGTGCCGATAACCCGATGGCAGGGCAGGAGGATGGAGATTTTATTTTTACTGTTAGCATTGGCAACGGCCCGTACTGCAGAAGGTTTGCCTAACAGTTCGGCTTGCTTCGCATAACTTATCGTGCTACCGTAAGGTATCTGCAATAGACTTAACCACGCTTGTTTTTGAAATTCGGTGCCAACCAGATCCAATGGAATATTGAAATCCCGACGTTCTTTATCGAAATACTCTTTCAATTGATTGTTGAGCATGTCCAGATGGGAAGCACTGTCTTGTGTAAGCGGTGATTTCAATAGAGTGGCCAGTTGTTTCAATTCAAATTCGAGCAATTTATTATCGGCAAACTCAAACATACAAATGCCTTTGTCTGTCGCCCCTGCTACCATCGTTCCCAAATCCGTATCGAAAAAAGTTATGTTGACTACACGTTTAACGTTGTCTAGGATCTCTTTTTTTATTTCCATTTTCTATTTTAATAAGGCCGCGAAATTAAATATTATATCTTCATTTTTTGCAAAAGCACTTTCACTTCCGGTGCAATCCGGTAGCTTTCTCTGGCTTTCTGGATGGCCTTGTTGTGAACGAATTTCGAGAAAATTCGTTGTTCCAAAACGGGAAATGTTTTGTCGTAGTGTTTTATGAGTCCTACGCTGATAGTCCATGCAATTGCCATATCCACGTAATACTGCCCTTGTTCCATTTCCGCCATCTGTTGTAAAGTCATGTCGATATGCGCTTCATCCATGAAATAGTCTAATAAAAGGATCACGAAAAAGCGTTTGGTAAATTCACCCTCGTGGGTTTTGAGCGGCAAGAAATGGTTGAATACCTCGTCGGGATGCTTTGCAAAGATCTTGAATGCAGAGACGAGTGTGTCTACGTGTGCCCAATTGTCAAATTTTAGAATTAATGGGTCTAAATAAGTGAATATCGTCTCCAAAGGAAGTTTTTTCAATTCCCCCAGTATCAAGCCATAAAGCAAGATATGCTCGTAGGTATCATATTCGGCATATTGCAAATAGGCTTCTATATCGGAACTTTTTGCCAGCTCTTTTGCCAATTTTTTCATCACGGGCATGCGGATGCCGAGAATCTCGTAATTTGTCGGAATCAACTTTTGATTGAAGGCTTTATAGTCGGCTTCGGCAAAGGATCGGAGGGTTTGGGTAATTTGAGCGTTCATCGTTTTTGATTGCAAAAGTAGCCTTATTTCGCTTTGATATTACTCTATCACCCACTTCTTAAATTCTTGAACATGTGTCCGGCTGATGACTATCCGTTCCGGAGTAGGCAGTTTCAGATTGACAACCACACGGTTGCCGAACCACAACGAGATCTCTTTCACACTCCACTTTGCCACAATGAACTGGCGGTTGGCACGATAGAACCACGCAGGATCGAGTTGTTTCCAAATATCGTCTAGCGTACTATTGATTAGGTACTTCTTGTCGTTGTTTTGCACAACGTGTATCATCTTGTTTTCCACGTAAAAGAAGGCGATCTCTTTGACTGGCAGAGGGATAAATTTGTCGCCCATTGATACTAACAATGAGGATTTGTAAACGGGCCTGTATTCGTAGATAGCTTGCGATAACTTATTGATTAATTCACTGTTATCTACTGGATGATGCTGAAAGATATTCTTTAGTTTGTCGATGGCGCGCAGGAAATTGTTTCGATCGATCGGCTTGAGAAGATAGTCTATACTATTTACTTCGAATGCTTTGAGGGCATATTCGTCATACGCCGTGGTGAAGATGATCGGGCATTTGACCTGCACCTTGTCAAAGATGGAAAACGCTGATCCGTCAGCGAGATGAATATCCAAGAAAACCACGTCCGGTTCGGCATTTTCGGAGAACCACTCCACGCTCTCTGCCACCGACTGCAAGGTATTCATGATTTTGCCGTCAGGTAATAATTCACCGATCAGTAATTTCAGACGCTCTGCGTTCAGTTGCTCGTCTTCGATGATTAATATTTTCATGCGGATTGCGGTTTGGGGTTTATGGTTCGAATTTCAAATTATCTACATTGTTGCGTTTTGATGCAATGGGACAGTAACCGAGAATGTCTCGCCGTTATTTTTGATGATGATGTTTTTCTGCCATCTGAGTCGGTATCTTTCCGCAAGATTACTCAGACCTATGCCTTCGCCGGGTTCGCTGATCTCTTTGGTTTGCAGATTGTTTGAAACGGTTATCATATTGTCGGAAGTCGTTTGGATCGTCACGGTGAGCGGTTGTTTATTGGAGATGATGTTATGTTTAATGGCGTTTTCCACCAATGTCTGAATGCTCAATGGGACGATCTCGTAATCAAGGTATTTTTCATCGATATTGAAGATGATGGAGAGTTGTTCGCCGTAGCGGATTTGCACCAACGAGGCATAATCTTTTGTAAATTCAATTTCGTTGCGTAGCGTCACGCTCTCTTTGTTTTGTAGAGTATATCGGTAAACAGATGAAATTTTATGGGTATAATCCTGCGCTTTCTGCGTGTCGGTTTCGATTAGGAAGTAGAGGGAACTGAGCGTGTTGAAGAAAAAATGAGGATCGATTTGATTCTTCAGCGCTTCGTACCGGATCTTCATATTCTCGGCTTGCAATGCTTCGTATTTTGATGCGATTTGTTGTCTTTTTTGTGATAGATAGAGAATTTGAGAAGTAAACACAACGATAATCATTAGAAAAAGATCTCGAACAAAATGCCCTTTCATCGGTTTTCGGAAATCCATCTGAGGCACGTCGAAAATGATCATTTGGATTCTTGTTATGATAAAACTGAAAATGATTGTTAGACCGAGAC
>JAJDJJ010000107.1 GCA_030267125.1 Bacteroidales bacterium OttesenSCG-928-B11 | reverse complement strand
CGTCCAAGTGAAACCGGCTGAGGTGGTGGATGATGAGCTCAGTGCCACACTCCTCGGCCTTGGACATGAAGGAATAGCGTAAATTTCCAAGTCGTCCATGTAAAAAGTACCTGCATCTATCTTAAACGCGATATATTTTCCCGTTCCGGTGTAGGATTCCAAAGACACCAGAATTTCTTCAAAGACATTGGCAGTGGAAACGCTCACCGTGTCAACGCCTTCAAAGGTGGAGATATCTGACGCATTTGACATGACACCCACGATGAATTTGGATGACGTGGAGGAACTACGCAATCGGAAGGTCATTTCAAGGGAATCCATCTGCACACCGAACTCTGGTGTTACGGCTATGGATTGGTACCCCGTATAATAACTGCTAATACTAAAATACAATCCGCCCGGTGCGGATGTGTTAGTGGTATTGATATAGAGGTAGGAGTAATACAATGTGGTGTGGCTTGTCCAACAGGTGGGGAAGTAATACGTATAGCTCGGGTTTCCATATACTCCGTAAGTATCAAAATTTTCAGTGAAAGGCAAGCCGTTTGCGGTGATCAGGCCACAGGGCGTTTTGATGGTAAGTTTCGTGCTCAGGCTGGCTTCGCCGCCGCATTGCGCGGTCACGTAAATGTCGTAGCTGGTGTTTCCGGACAAGCCGGTGATGGAGTCGGAAGTGTTGTTCGTATTGAACGAGGTTCCGGTTCCCTGTGCGAAACCCTCACGTCCGTATTCAATTTTCCACGAGTCAGCGGTTCCCGGCTGGTTCCAAGAGATATACGCCTTGTTCCATAACACGCTGTCCGTGCGGAGAAGGTCGGGTCTTTGGCATCCCGGGATATAGTCCACGATCAGGTCGTCGATGACAAAGGCGTTGCTTCCGCCCTTCCATATCAGGGCTATGTGTCTCCCGTTACCGGAATAATTTTCCAGCGGGATGTCCACGTCGTAGAAAGCACCCGCACCGTTGAGGTGCGCTGTGTCCACGATTTCGAGCGTGTGGATGTCGTCAGGGTCTTCCATAACCCCCACCAAAAAGACACCGTTCGTCAACGAAGGGGTCTTCCCGCGGAAGGATACTTGAAGCAATGGAATATTGACACCGCTCACTATTTCCGGCAAAATCGCCATGTTGAAAGTGTGCGGGGTGTTACCGAAAGTCAGCGCGCTGGGAGTGGTGCTGACATCCGCCGCGGTCCGGGTTACGTATGGCAGGTTGTTGTAGCCAGAAGTATATCTTTTCCAACACGCGGGATATTCGTTGGCCGCGTAGCCATCGAAATTCTCTTCGTACGAAACCGCTATAGGGTCGCATTGAACCGGCTCCGTTTCAGTGGTAAAGCTTAGGGTTACCCAACCGGTGGTATCCTCGCTATCGCAAGTGCTTCGTACCCTAACCAAATAGACAGAACCTTCTTCCAAGTCGGAGAGTTGTACGGATGTGGCGGAAACATTGTCCTCGAAAATCCAGTTGGTACTGTCTGTATGGCGGTATTCCACGTTGAAACTGGCGGATTCGTTGTCGTCAACCCAAGTGATCTCCGCTCCGTCGATCGTCACGTTCGAAGCCGAAAGGTTGATCGGCTTGATACAGGGCGACGCACCCGGACACGGCATGAACTTGATATTGTTGCGGGAAGTGGTAACTCCCTTGTTGAACGTGGAGGTAACGGTATTATTCGGGTTTGTCCGATCTATAACATCACCGACATTACCATCAATGTAATAGTAAACAGACCTGTTTTCAGGGGCTGTGTGTGTCCTGAAAGCAACTGTTGAATTCCAATTTCCTGTTGTGTCGGCAAAAACGACAACCAAGTTGTCACTACCATTGTAGGCGAATGGCGTGTCGAAAGTGATGTCAACCCAGTAATTATCCCCTTGGTTGTTGAGGGCTATGTTCCCCGTATAAACACGGGTGAGGATGTTTTCGGGCAGGTAATCGTCCGTGGATGCGATAGCCGTTTTGGAAGTATGGGCAAGGAAAATGATCATGTCCCTTGCGTATGGTGTCGTGCTGGTGTATTGGATCGATAAACCGGTTATGCTTCTTGCAAAATTACTCAACTCATCAGCCAGATAGATTTGTTGGGTGTAAGAGTATCTATAATATGTATTCGTTGGCAAATAGTTGTTGGCTGTTGTCGCGTCCGGTGTCCCCACGATCGATGTCACGCAAGGCACGGTGAACGTCACTTCCAGCTCCTCCTCGTCGCAGATGGTCATCCTTACCGTATAGTCGGTCTCCACCGTCAATCCCGTGAGCACGGCGAAGCCCTCACCGGGTGTCACGCTTGTCCAGTCGTCCGTCCCGGTCTCCTCGTATTCCAAAACGAAAGACGTGCCTTCGTCCACAACGTCCCAGCGGACGATAGCCGAAGACTCTTCAATATCCGTCACCCGGAAGTTGTTGGGCGCGATGCAATCGGCGATCTCGTCAATCACCACGTCGTCCAAATAGTGCGTGCCGCTGATTCCAATCGGGGAGCGGAAAGCAATGTGTCTTCCCTCGCCTATATAGGAGGAAAGCACTACGGTGTATTCGTTCCAGTTGGTGTTAAGCGGCCGGATATCAGCTACTTTCTCGAAGGTGGTGGCGTCTTCGGGGTCGGCCATCACGCCCACCTCGAAAACGGTGGAGGTATTGGCCGCCTTGAAGGCGAATTGCACCATCAGGTCAGAGATGTTGAAGTCCTGCCCCAAACGCGCCGCCACAGCAATGGTATAGTTGCTGGAGGAGGCAAACGAGATGGAGTTGGGCGTCTGGTAAGAATTAGTCGTCCCTGAAGAGAATCCCGGATCATTGCCGGCCCTGTACCAGCAGTCCGGATATTTGGTGCCCAAAAATCCTATATTATAAGAAAGATCCAAGATGTCGCACTCGTCGTTATAGACCACGTCCACAACGTGGTGTCCGGAAATGCCCAAAAAATTAACGGAATCCAAATCCGACCACGGGGAACCGTCCACCGTGACGGACTCTATGTGATAGCGGTCCGTCCCGCGGATATAAAGGGTCAAGTCGTCATTATGGGTTCTCGTGAGCACCGTGCTTGTCGTACCCGTGCCCCAGGGTGTCACCAGGCCGTTCGCCGCACCGTTGACGGGTTGGGGGTTGTCATCGTCATCCAACACGAAGGTGTTGATCGTCACAAAATATTTATTGTCTGTGTACACCTCTATATTCCAAGAGCTGGATCCGGCGGGATTCAAGTTGTAGGTGTGGGTCGTGGTCACATCCTCGGGATCGAAAGTCGCAACTGTTGTCCCGTTCACCACGAGTTTGGTGAGGTAATAGCCGGTCGCAGCGGAAATAGCCACATTAAATGGCGACTGGTTAGAGCATGGTTGCGTGTAGGTGCCCGATGCCCCGCCGGGGAAAGAGAATGTGGCACTGTTTTCGGGATAAGCTGTTCCCGTTGCCACGATATTAGGCTCCACATAAACCGTCACCGTGTCCACCATGGAATTGGTTCCGGTAGTACCCGTAACATAATAAGAGGTAGTAGTGGTGGGGGAAACCGTTATGCTGGCCGTTTCTGCTCCCGTGTTCCACACATAGCTTTCCCAACTTGTAGCGGTAAGTTCCGTGGCCGTTCCAGAGCATATATTAGTGATACCAAGCACAGGAACACCACAAAGGATGCCGGATAAAATAGGAAGCCCGTTGTTTAATCCGCAGTCGGTTTTGAAGATTGTGTCGCCAAGCAGCGTAAGAAAAGCAGGATCTTCCATCTCCTCAAGGGTCTTTTGCGTATATGTCGCACCTGAGGATGCATTTACGCTTGAGTAGCAGTCGGTCGTTGTGCCGCTGTAGGCCGTAAAGCCTCCGTGTTGAAAGGCTGATGTGGATGTTGTAGTCCAATGTGTGTAGCAATTGGAGTAATTGGTGTATTGGCCATTTCCGCAAAAACCGCCAAAGTAATCGTGTGCTGAAAGAAGGGTGCCCGTTCCGGCGCAATATTTAAAAGTCACGGAAGAGCTGGTATAAGTTGCACCAATAAACATACCTACATTGTTGCAGGAAGAGAAAGTCATCTCGGCATTCATCACCATGACCTCACGGATAGTTGTCGTACCATACGCTGCACCGGCGATACAACCGCTCATGCCTTGCGCTGAAATTACAGGATTCTTTAGATAGAACTTGGTGAGGAGGGCGCCACTACCAATCGCTGCGAACAATCCTTGTCCCGCATAGTTGCTGGAAAGATACATGTTATGGATGCCGTGATAGTTCCCGTTGAAAGTTCCGCTAAACCGAGTGTTGGCGGACGAGCCTGATTCATGCGTACAGCCGCCTTCCGTTGTAGAAAACATCCCTATAGGAGTCCAGTTCTCGGCATCGTCAACATCATATCCGTCGGTATTAAGATAGATATCGGCGGTCAAGTTGATTGTTTTCCCACTGAAGGTGTTGCCGCCACGGACCAATTGAGCCAATCCGGCCAACTCTTCCGCGGTGGAAATATCAAAAGTGCTCGCGGAGGTGTTGCTTGTGTACCAGTCGGTGTCCGTTGATCCATCCCAAGCCGTCTGGGAATAGAGATGCTTGCTGCTTCCAATGATGGCAAGCGCCACGGCTAAAAAGATTAAAGATTTGAAACGTAAAAGTGCTTTCATAATTTAATTAATTTAGTGAATAATAGGTGTATAATAAATCATTCTATCGTTTTTTGGATTTTCGAACGACAATATTACGAATTTTTTTTATGAAATGCAATTACGATTTTTTTTTGTGAAATTTATAGGAGTAATGGACATTTTTGATGTCGTTTATTTTTCAGCATTTACTGATTATACGTA
>JAJDJJ010000106.1 GCA_030267125.1 Bacteroidales bacterium OttesenSCG-928-B11 | reverse complement strand
CTGACAGACGGCATGAGCCATCTTTGATATAGAAACTGTATCCCAGAAATTTCATTCCTCGAACAGTTCCCACTTCCGTCTTTTCCCTGTTCACTCGCAGATAAAGCTCTCCTTCGATAAATTGAATGACACTCGTCTTTGTCCGTTCCGCCGCTCGTTTGCTCTTGCAAAATATGAGCACGTCGTCGGCATAACGCACAAAGGGATGGCCCGTTTTTCCAACTCCTTATCCATGCGGAACCAAGTTGTTATTCATGCACGGCACACAAAAAAAGCGAGGTGTTAACCCCGCTTTAAATGTTTTCACAACGGAATAATTTATTATTTTTCAAAAAGATAAAATCAGAAAAATAAAAACCTAATAAAAGCAATTTATAATCGGTATATCAAGTTTTTACAGATTATAAAAATTAGGTGTTTATTTTCTTTTCCTAATCTGTTTCTTTACTCTTTTTTGTCCCCAATTTGTCCCCCAATTGAAAATTATATGTATCTTTGTCGTGGGTAACAAATAATTTCTTCACCATGGGCAATGTAAAAAAACAACCAAAAGTAAAAGAACCGATTAAAATACGGTTCAAACCAATGAGAAATGGCAATAAGTCCATTTTTTTAGATACTTATTTGGATGGAAAACGACAAAAGGAGTATTTAAAACTTTATATCATACCGGAAAGAACCCCGCTTGACAAAGAACAAAACCGCAAAACACTTGAAATTGTAAAAACAATCCAAAGTCAACAGATAGTTGATTTGCAAAAATCAGAACACGGATTGAGTAATACAAGTAATAAAAAGCAAAAAATGTTTCTTGTGGATTATATCCGCTTTGTCGCAGAAAGTAAAAAGCCACAAACAAAACGGAGTTATGATACTTTGATTCTATTTATTCAAGATTTTGCACCCAATACCACTCTAAAGCAAGCTGATAAAAAATTCTGTTTGGATTTCATCGACTACTTGAAAAATTCTGCCGGGATTAAAACCGCAAAACTATCAGCAAATACACAAGTAGCATATTTGAGAAAACTTAAAGTTGTTTTCAAACGAGCCGTTGAAGATGAAATTATACATAAGAACCCGCTTGATACCATCAATCGAGATTTAAAACCACAAAATACGACAACTGAAATTCCATTTTTGACAATAGATGAAGTTAAAACATTGATAAATACAGAAACACCCTTTGATGAAGTTAAAACGGCTTATTTGTTTAGCTGTTACACCGGATTGCGATTTTCAGATGTAAAAGGCTTGACTTGGGGGCGTATCCGTGAAGTCAATAATGAAACAATGCTGATTTACATACAGCAAAAAACAAAGAAGCAAGAATATTTACCTTTGGCAAAGCCCGCCCTTGAACTATTGGCAAACAGAACCCGTACAAATGACAATGATTTGATATTTGAATTGCCATTAAATAACAAGGCAAATGAAAGATTAAGGACAATTGCAAAAGAAGCGGGTATTGACGGCAAAAAGGTAACTTTTCATACCGGTAGGCACACCGCCGCAACATTGTTGTTGAGTTTAGGTGTGTCAATCGAGGTTGTAAGTAAGATATTGGGACACGCTGATATTAGAACCACCCAGATATATGCAAAAGTATTAGCAAAACAAGTAAAGGATGGTATTCATAAATTGGACAATCTTTTTTGAATACGACAAAAGCAACTGATATGATAGATTATAGTATGTACCGATATTTCAAAGGAGAAAAAGAAAATCCCTTTGAAAAATTGCTGAACAAAGCTGAAATTGACAAATCCAATTTGCCACCGCCGGAATGTATGAAATATGAATACAGTCTGTCAGAAAACGAGGTGCAAAACTTGCAAAACTCTAAAATGTTTTGGTTTTATGAATCAGTGTTTGAAACTATTTTCAACAAAGAAACAAATGCCTATTGGCGCAATCACTTTAACAAGTATGCAAAGCAAAAATTTTGCCGAATACTAAAAGGAAAAGATGATGAGAAACCAACAGGAAGCGATAAAGCAACCGTTTTTGATATATGGTTGAATGACTATCTATTTGTAGATAAATTGGGGGTTGAATACAGTGGGGATAATTCATACAAAAAAGAATATTATAGATATGGAAAGCCACTTTGAACATAAATATAACAGAGAATACGACTCTATCGATAATCTTGTTGATGCTGCAATTTTTTATGAAATTGTGCAACGTGAGGATAAAGACACAATCATTGCGTATATCAATGATTTGTATAAAGATGCACATTTCTATGAACCAACAGATATTAAAGTCGATGAAGATGATGATGGTATGGAAATACGCATACCGTTGACATTGCGAGCATTAAAAGGCATTTTAAGACAGCGAGAAAAAGAAATGCAATATGTCAAAAGTAACTTTAATCAACTAAAAAATGAACCACCACAGACAATAGCCCAATATACCCCTATCCGTCAATTCACAGATGAGCAAATAGACTTATTGAAAAGTTACTTTGTGGCTCAATTCAAAGGGATGGGGAACAACACAAATTACTTTGATGATAATTTATTGAAAGACTTAAAGAAAAACAGAAGCGGCATTGAATATGCCAAAATTGCAAAGCTGATTTTTGAAAGCTCAAAATCACAAAAGGAATTTAAGAAAAAGCCATTTTCAAAATGGTATGATACATTTTGTAATATAATGGGAATTGAAAAATGCAAGTATAAAAAATCACAAATCCGGCTTGATGATACAATAAAAGGTGAGTTTTATTATCTTACCTAAAAATCACTTTCCTAATTATCAAAAAGCGTTGTAATTATCTGTATTGCAACGCTTTTTGTTTTATTGAAATTCACCTTTTCAAATTATGTTATTGGTTTTGTTTTCCTTTGTAATCGCAAGCCAAACAAAGCGAGTGCAACCGCTTTGAATGACTGCAATAGCACGATGGCGGGAGTGTTGCACCTACCCGCCAAAGGCTAAAACATAATTCTTACAATGACATGGAAAATGTGATTTTATCAGAGTTACAGGAAATTAAACAACTCACATTATTAGGAGCTAAACAAGCCCTTACAATGAGCGATGCGGCACTATTGACAGGATTAAGCAAATCCCATATTTACAAGTTGGTTTGCGCCAAACAAATACCCTATTACAAAAGTCAGGGCGGTAAACTTACTTACTTTGACAAAGACGAATTGAACAAGTGGCTATTGCAACACAGAGTTCTAACAACCGATGAAATTGAGCAAGAAGCAACCACCTATGTAGTTACCGGTAAATTTCCAAAGAAAGGGGGTGCAAAATGATAACTCCCAATATATCCGCTTACTTCCGCTTTGAGCAATTGCCTGAATACAAAAATGTAACCCGTAAAGGCGTTACCGAACCAAGAAAGCAACCAAGATTTGACCTTACAGCAATGGCAGGTTATTGGAGTGCTTTAGATGCGCTTAAAAACCACAAAGGGCAATTATACTTCAATTTGATACCTACCGACAAAAACGAGTATCGGAAGCAAGAAGGAACGACACCGGAATATTATTTGCAATGCACCCCCGCCAAAAGCAAAGCAATCAATTTTAGTGGGATCCGCTTTCAGTATGAGAACGGAAAGGAAACCTTTTTTGCAAATGGAGAACCAAGCAACCGGGAAACGCTTAAAGGGGGCGTTAAAAATCCGATGTACGGACAAAGAAACGATGCTTTTCTGTTTCTTTTCTCAAAGGACATGCAAGTATTGGAGGTGTTGGTTATCGAGCACGGGCGGTTGCTTATTGATGCGTACAGAAAACAATTGTCAATGGGAGGGCTTGACGGCGTTATTAGCTCGTTGCGCGGGCAAGCAAAAACAACAAACTCCTTATAGTAAGGTGTAGTTTGTTTACAAAATCCGTTACATAATGTACGACACTGTAAATTTTTGGTTGGATAGGGTTGAGGTGGAAAATATAACCACCCCAGCCCTTTATTTAGCCAATTCAAGGGAAACACTAAACAAAGAGACTGGCGAGCTTTGGACGGTTGGCGATATGGACAATATGAGAGTAACCGTATCAGCTGCGGGTGTATCTATAAAAGGAAGTTTGGCAAAGTTTTATTTGCCGGACAACTCCTACACATTAAACCGCAATCAGGTAAAAGATGCGATAATAAAACTTTCTGACTGTTTGCATATCGACCTAATGAAAGCTAAAGCGACAAGGATAGACGTTTCGACAAATTTCATAATGCAGAACGAGGCAAGCAGATATTACAGCGTTTTAGGGCTTTGCAATCACTTTAATAGAGTACAAGCAACAAGCAACACGTTGTATTATTACAGCAGAGGAAAAGAACAAAAAAAGACGTTGATATTTTACGATAAAGCAAGGGAAATAAATAATAGGGACGGTATTTTGCCGGACGTTTATTTGGGGGCTAATTTACTGCGATATGAAAGCCGCTGGAACACTCGCCTACCTCAACAGCTAAAAGTGGCGGAAATCAAAGGAAAAACACTATTTGATCCGTCTTTTTATTCAAATATTGTCCAATGCTGGGCGGATAATTATTTCAAGATTGAGAAAAAAAGAACCATAAATACGGATGCGATGGATAAGATAAAAACAGTATCGGAGGCAATGAATTTTATTTGCGCTATTGCCTTGCAGAAATTGCCGACCGATGAGATACAGGATATTTTAGTAGACATGAAACAAAAACAAGTTTTTAAAGATCGGATTAGTTACACGAGGTTAAAGAAAAAACTAAAAGACATTCAAGGTAAAACCGACCTGACAGATACGGATGATTTAGTGCGTGAATTAGATGCAGAGATGCGACAAGTTTTGGCATACAAAAGATAGAA
>JAJDJJ010000105.1 GCA_030267125.1 Bacteroidales bacterium OttesenSCG-928-B11 | reverse complement strand
TTTTAAATGCAATGTACTGTCCGGTTCCTTGATATGTATTCAAATATACAGTGCGGCTTTCCCAGGTATTAGCCGTTGATGCGTATATCAATGCAATTGTGTCAAAAGTGGCTGGGTTGGCAGGATTAGTCACTGCACCAATAATAAGCGGGACATTTTTATTCCCCGAACGGAAAGAGAACTCCAGCTGCAAGGTATTCACCGGCATGTCAAATTTTTCCGTAGCGGCTGATACATATTCGTTTGTTGATCCAGAAAAATATAAGGAAGCAGGAGCTGAAATGGAAAAAAGCGAAGAAATAGAAGGATTTGTTGTTGAAGCCTGGGACATTCTTGTCCAGCAAGTTGGAAATATGGGGGAGCCTGTCCCGTAGCTGTCAAATTTTTCGGTATAAGGCAGATCTTCAAGGATTATGGCTTCCGTACAAGAAGTGGTAAATGTGCGGGAAGCAACAAAGCTCAATCCCACATCTCCACAATCGGCCTGAATATACACGTCATACTTCGTATTGGGTGAAAGTCCGGTTATCTCCAAAGGATTGTCCACCGTTGTGAATGTTTGCAACGCTTCACCTTCCCCGTAAGCAAAACCCGGGGCTCCAACTTCTACTAAGTATTGATCCGGAGTTCCTAATTCTGTCCAAGATATATAGGCGGTGTTAGATTTCACACTGTCAACGCTCATGGCATCCGGCCGTGAACAGAATGGAATTTTATTGACATAGATATCGTCAACCGAATAGGAGGTGTTGGTTCCGTTCGTCCAAGCGAAGGCGATAAACCTTCCGCTTCCTTCATAGTTATCGAACCGCACCGAATACTCTTCGAACTTTTGGTGCGCTTGTGTCTTCACCGTGTCCACGCAAACGAATGTGGTATAATCGTCCTTGTCTTCCATAACTCCTACTAATAATCTTCCCACGTCCGTCTTTGACTTAACCCAAAAGTCCATCTGTAATTCAGTGATGTTCATGTCAAATTCCGGAAGAACGGCCACGTTGGCACAATTTGGCGAATAGTGGAAATCCATAGCACTCGGAGAGGAGTGGACATCGACAGCAGTACGGTGGATGTACGGCAGGTTAGTGCCCGTGGTCATCCTGCTCCAGCAAACGGGATACTCGTTGGCCTGGTAATCGTCAAAACCCTCTTCGAAAGGCAGTTCGGATTCTACAACCAAGTCGCAAGCTGTGCGTGCGGAAATAACCACCCATGCACTGGTGTCCGAACCACCGGAACAACTAGAGCGTAAGCGAATGTCATACAACGTGTTCGAGTTCAAATCGCTTAATTGGTATGCATCTCCTTGTACGAAACCTTCTTGTTGCCAAGTTGCAACGGAACTTCTCTTGTATTCCAATTCATATTCTTCTGTCGTATTGGCAGGTATCCAACCTATGTCAATGGTACTGGCACCTACTCCCAGAATTCGGAAGGCGTTAGGTTTAATACAGTTAGGCACATTGCAATCTAAAAATTTGATATTGTTCCGGGAAAACGGCAAGACTGAACCTATTCCTGTGCCCATCGGAGAAGCAGGATCGATATTCGCTCCCGATGAATTTATTTGATAAAAAGCAATGGTTTTCCTCTCCGTAGCAGAGTGGTTATAGAATCGAGTATGAGTGCCGGCACTAGTTGCACCTTCGCCGTTGTCATCAATGGCCAAAACTAAGTTGCCGACCCCGTTATATTCAAAAGTACTGTCCAGAACGATCATCATCCAATTTTCTGCGCCCCGGTTATTAAACTCAACCTTGCCGCTAAATACTAACCGCAACGAATCAAAATGTATAAATTCGGATGCACTCGCAAATGTCCTTTTCTGCGTATGCCCCATGTAGATATCCACATTTCGGGTGATCGGCGCTGCATTATAATATTGAAGCTGGATAGCTTGAATACTCATTGGGGTTTCGCTTATCTCTTCACGCATATACAATTGCTGAGAATAACTATTATAGTATGAGATAGGGTAATAATATGTTTTATCATCCCTATTTCCTATCTGTATAGGGGAATTGTCACAAAGGGTCATAAAGTTAATATTTTCCCACGTGCTGATAGTACCGCAATCCGCATTCACTCTAACTTCATAATTGGTAAGACCTTCCAAACCTTCCAGCTGAAAATAGTTATCGATTGTATATTCCGGATTCCAATCCTCCTCACCGGCAATTCTCCACTCCAAATTATATCCTAATTCCTCACTAATACTCTCACTCCAAGATATGAGTGCCGAACTTCCCGCTATGTGAGAGACTGTCAAATTTTCCACTTCTTCGCATGTGGGAATTCTATCAACATTGATATCATCCAAATAAATACCATAATACGCTGAGGGAGAATACCGGAATGCGATATATTTCCCGTCTCCTTCATAATCACTTAAATCTACTTTGAAAAGAGTATATGTATCGGTTTTGGGAAATGAGGTTTGGTAGCAAGACGTAAAAGTCGCACTATCGGTTGGATCGGTCATCACGCCCACTTGAATACCAACATCTATATTGGATGTTCTCGCCCAAAATTTGACTCTCAAATCTGTCATCTCCACTCCCTCCACATTTATGATTGGAAGTGTGAGTATATTATATGTTGTGCCACCTGCGTAAAAATAGACAGACCTGTCTCCTGAATGCGTGAAAGAAGCACTTATGCTCGGATATGATGAAGCGGTAGAATAGGTATTTAATCTCCCATAGCATTCCGGAAATGCGGCATTACTTCCGACGTCTCTATTACTTTCAAAATCATCGGAATACGGAAGTTCTACTATTCCGCAGTCGTCGGAATAAACCACTTTGATATCAACATCGGCGACTATTCTCACCAATTCAATAGAATCAATGATTCCGTGAGGGATGCCGTCAATGAACACCTCTTGGATATGGTAGCGGGATGTTTCGTGGAAATAGACGGTTGTATCGTCTAAGCCGCGAACGACAATATTTCCTTCGTTCGGTGTTACCAGTCCCGTTTCGGTAAGCAGCGTTTCGCCCTCGTCATTCAAGACTTTGGTAGTGGTCACCGTATATTTGTTGTCCAAATGAACAACAACATCCCAAATACTGGTTTCTTGAGGATTCGAAATTGTATAAACATGTGTAAGTACTTCGTTAACATCAAATGTTTCAACGGCAGTTCCATTCACAATAATCTTTGTAATATAATATCCCGATTCGGCTGTGATGGAGATCGTGATCGGGGAATTGCTCGTACAAGATTGGGAATAAGCACTTGCTGTGATCGATCCATGGATGGCGCCATCCGGAGAAAGCGCTATGGATGGCGTTATCTGTATGTTTTGCGAAACATAAACCGTGACCGTGTCCACCTTGGAACTACTGCCGGTGGTTCCGGTAACATAATAATCAGTGGTGGTAGTTGGAGATACGGTAACCGTTTCATTATAGCCTAACCCATGGCTCCACTGATAGCTATCCCATCCTGCCGCGATTAAAGTAGTACTTTGTCCTGAACAGATGTCGGTGATCCCGGTTACGGGAACGCCGCAAAGGATATCGGATAAAATGGGAAGTCCGTTGTTCCATCCACAATCGGCCTTATAAATCGCATCTCCTAAAAGTGTTATGAAAGAGGCGTCTAACATTTCTGCTTCTGTTTTTTGCACGCCGTTTTTCCTGCTACCGGCTGTGCCGCCGTCTACATTGGAGTAACAGTTGTATTGATTATTGTTATTTGAATAAGCCAGGATTCCTCCGATTTGGCAACTGGGATTACCCGAATGACTCCAATACGAATAACAATTATACAAAGAGGCATTATTCCCATTTCCGCAGAAAGAACCAAAATAACCGCAGTTAGTGGATATGGTAGCGGTCCCCGTAGCGCAACAATCCCTGAAGTAGATGGTGCCTCCCGGGTAGGTTGCCCCGATAAAAAAACCGGCATTATTACAGGTAGGATTCATTGAGGCATTGATCACCATCACCTTGCTTATGTTGATGGTGCCTCCGTAGGTTGCAGCAGCTACGCAACCACTCATACCCGGCGTTACCATCACAGGATTGATCAAGTTAAACCGGGTAAGTGTAGCCCCATACAACCCGCCAAACAAACCTTGCCCCGTAGTTGAGGCGGATATATACATGTTGTAAATGGAAAAGTTATTTCCATTGAAGATTCCGCTAAACCGGTTGCTTCCAGTACCTCCCGGACAACCACCTTCATCTTGGTCACTTTGCCCGATAGGGATCCAATTGTTTGCATCCGCAACGTCGTAGTCGTTCTCATTAAGGTAAATATCAGTCGTCAGGTTGATCGTTTTACCACTGAAATTATTGCCGGCATTAACTAACGCCGCCAGTCCGGCAAGCTCTTCCGCTGTGGAAATATCAAATACCGTATCAGTGGCATTGTACCAACTTTGATCCACTGTGGTTCCGTCCCATACGACTTGCGAATGCAAGGATTTGATGCTAAACATAAAAGTCAGCAACATGAAGAAGACAACAAGCCTTTTCGTCTGTATAAATATTCTCATTTTCAATTAATTAAATTAATAAATATGTCTATTTTATATATGTTTTTTGCCATTTTTTTGAGCCGGCAATGTTACAAAAAAAATCACAATTACAGCTTCCCTATTCCAAAGAAAAACACAGAGCAAAGGGACCAAAATCTTGAAGACATTTTCCTACAGCAAGGATAGCACAGTCCCGTGAGCCTTCCCCATCACACACACCCGCAGAAAACCTTCTCCGATCTTTCCGCTGCAACCTATGCGTAAGGAATGCCAAGGACACCCCTCCGCAGAAAACCTTCTCCGTGAGCTTTCCCCGCCGCACACCCACCTGCGAGAAACCTTCTCCGTAGGAGATCTCGCTCGGTAGAGAGATCTCGCTCGGTAGGATCCATTGCCCCCCCAAAATTCCCCGTATGCCGTAGGTATACGGCG
>JAJDJJ010000104.1 GCA_030267125.1 Bacteroidales bacterium OttesenSCG-928-B11 | reverse complement strand
CAGAGATGATCAAAATGCTCACGATGAGTCGCAAGCAACTGTCTAAACGGTATGTTTGTGTGAATCCTGAGATTGTGGATCAATATTATAGCCAACGGAAAAGCGTCATCCTCATGTCGAGCCACTACAACAATTGGGAATGGATGGTATTGGGATTAGACCTGTTCTTCAAACACCATGGCGTCGGGGTGGGCGCACCTAACTCCAATAAAACATTTGAGAAGCTAATCAACAAGGCGAGAACAAGATACGGCACGGAGGTAATCTTCGCCGACCGCATACGCGAGGAATTTAAACGACGAGACCTCAACGATATACGCACTACCTACATGATGCTCGCCGACCAGTCTCCTTCCAATCCTGAAAAGAGTTTCAAAACCACCTTCTTACATCAACCCACGGCAGTGCTTTACGGAGCGGAACACTTTGCCTTAAAATACAATATCCCCGTAGTCTATTATGAAGTAATCAAAAGAAGTCGAGGATACTATGAGCTTCATTTCAGGCTAATCACAGACACCCCAAAAACTACCGCTCACGGCGACATCACAAAAGCATACTTAACGCTATTAGAAGAGACCATCAGTAAACAACCTGAAAACTGGTTATGGAGTCATAAACGATGGAAACATAAGGTTGAGGTTGAATAAGGCCATCTTAACTGTTTTTATTGTTTTAGCGATAATGCAGCCATATTGTCCTTGTCTCCTCACAATATCCATATTCCATTATACAATCGTTATCTTGCAAACGTTGATAAGACGAACATAGCCAATCCCCATCCGCATTGTATATGTGACTATTAACATAATTGCAATGTCCTACCTTTTCAATCTCGTCAAAACAATAAATCATATTTTCGCCGCAATTGTACTCAGTTACGGATGAGAGATATTTTTCTGATTTCACCCATTCTTTAATGAGTTTCTTGATTGCCCGAGGCGTATCTTCTGCCGTTTTTTCACAAGCCGTTAATAAAAACAACACCATTGTTAGATATAAAATTATTTTCTTCATAATCATTTGATTTTATTATTTGTAATGAAATGGAGAGCACGGGGAAAGGAATTAAGACTTATCTTTCCCCGTGCTCCTTCGTTTCAGAATTAGTTCACCACCACTTTTCTCACCACCATATCATTATCGGTATAAATACGGAGTATGAGCGTGCCTTGCAGGTGTGAAGGGAGTTGTACGGCATCGAATCCGCTGTGTATAGTGTGCACCCACTGCCCGACAGCAGTATAAACCTCCACCTTTCGAATAGGGGAACCGGCATGGCTTTGAATGGTGAAAGATCCGGAGTTGGGATTGGGAAAAATGGAGATACTTTCGTTTTTTATTTCCATAAAATTTTCCGTCATCAAGCTTTTCTGAAGATCAGCAAGCATTTGATCGGGCATAAAATCCGAATCTCCCATCGCCCAAAAACCGGGGAGCAGATCCACAGAACCTATTGCATAGAACGCAACCTGCTGGTTGGGATACACCCTTACATCGGCATTGCCCGCTGTGATGTTTTGGATGGCATACGTGGCGGCAGGAAGCGGATTGCTCTCAGATGTGTTAGTTGCATAGCTCTTCTGGCCGGGTGCGTGTTCGCACGGCGGGCAACTTCCCCCGCAATCGATGCCGGTCTCGTCGCCATCCCACTCACAATTGTCGCAATGGGCGGGAATGGAGTTTTTGATGTGGAAAAACAGCAGCGCATTACCAGAACTATATATTGACAAATCCTCATTACACTTAAAAAGGGTATGCGCACTATATAAATGGCTTGCATTTTCGCTTAATTTACTACAAAAATATGAATGTACAGGTAGTGTATAACGATTTATATAAAACATCGGATCTCCCAAATCATGCTCATCAGGAGGAATAAAACCATCTGTTTCTTGAAAAGTTGTGTTCTGATAATTTTTAAGATGTTCTATTAATTGCGGAACACCAGCAATCACGCCATCCGGTTTTACATAAGCCCCATTACCATTAGTGCCAGCACTTAGATCCAAACCACCTTCTCTAAGACATTGTGACACAAAGGCAGCACAATCACCGCCATAAGGAGAATAATCAACATATCTATCAGTATTCATTTTATCACACCATTCAGTAGCATATGCAGCTGCTTTATCGGGGTTGTATATTTGAGCATTTATATTTTGAATTATAAGAAAACATAGATATGATATAAAAATAAACAATTTAATTTTTTTCATTTTTCACCCCCTATCTTTTTGAGATTTTGCAAAATACTTGATGCACATTTAGCGATATCTTTTTCTTCGTGTTGGCACTGGCTTTCTATAATATTAATTGCTTCATTTGTTCCAATCATTGCTAATCCCATTAGGGCAACATACATTCTTGATGTATTATCGTTCCCAAATCTATCATTTGATTGGGAATGGTGTACGGTAACAGTTTCAACAAAAACAGGTAATGCTTCCGAATACTCACCTAATTTAGCCAAGTATGATGCCGCTGACAATTTATAGTAACTATAATTCAGGTAACTAGTAAAGTAATCTATAGAAGATGAATTATTACCCGTTTTAAAATAGAGAATGGCACATTTTTCATACATGTCCTTCCCTTTTATGCAGCATCGATTCAAAACTAATAAAGTTCTTTGAAAATCTTCCATTACTGCAAATAATGATGCTACGGCTATTTTTTCCTCACAGGAAATATCTTTAGTCGCATATTTTTCAAAAAATGGGATTAATTCGTATGGCCTTCTCCAACCTAAAAGAAGAATGGCATCACAACGAGTTTCTTCACATGAATCTGTCAATAATAATTGAACTAAAAACGTAGTAACTGTATCGCAGTTAATACGTCCCAACATATAAAGTAAGTCCTTTTTATATTTATAATCGTAGGTGTCATAATACTCTTCTATCCATTTTATGGCTATTGCATTATCACATAATCTATTGTCAAATTCTTCAAGCATTTCTCTCCCTGCTTTAAGATACTCTTCTCTAGAATTTCTGTAAGGATTTTTAATATCACTCGCCTGTGAGAATAATACTGAGCTTGTAATGCAGAAAATTAAAATAAATAATACCCTTTTCATCATTCGCCTCCTTTCTTGTCTTCCATACTCGAAACCCTCTTTTCAAGATCAATAATGTAGAGCGTGAGTTCTTCTACTTTCTTTAACAACAGGGCATTCATCTCCGCCACATCTATGCCGTTGTTCAACACATCTTCCTCTGATGGAATATCGGGGAGGTGGCGGTTCTCTTTCACGAACTGTTCCACCTCTTTTAACGGCATCAACTTGTATTCGGGAGCAAAGACATAGTCCGGCCAAAAAATATTACTTCCGTTAACCGCCACCCTGATCTGTTTGGAGGTAATGAACTTGGCATACGTCGTGCCATTCCCCAGCACCCGGAACACTTCGCCGTCCGTGGGATGGACAACAGTTACTGCTTTGGTCAAGTCCCTGTTAACGTTGATGTTCAATGCGTAGCCCCAATCCCCGTTGGCGGCATGGTTGACTAACATCCCGCCATCAACATAGAGCTTATACGATGTGTTGGCTGAATAACTCGCATTGTTACCGATTGTCACCCTGCCGGTTGGCCCAATAATGACGCCATGGTTGGAGGTGGAAAGGAGGCTCACGCTTCCATTCTCACTATTTTTCATGGTCAGTGATGTTGAAATGAGTGCGATTTTAAATCCCCTGACGGCACTGGCTCCGGTGTACAGGTTAGTCAAAAGGAAGGAGCTGATAGGTGCTGGCGCGGAAACACTTTGCGTGGTTCCACCACCCGGGATGCTCAAACCGCATTCCGGTCGTTCTGCTTGGTGAATGTGCAGGTTGGCTGCGGGAGATGAAGTACCAAGTCCCACCGACCCACCGCAGGTTAGCACCATAGTCGGGGTATTGTAGGTTTTGAATACCAACGGTTTCATATTCGTTGTGCCTCAGAAATAGGAATCGCTACTGAAAGTATTGCCTGTCAACGACCAGCTTTGAGCCTGGGTGAAATGGCTGGCAACTGTTAGAACCATCACTAAAAATATACCTGATAAAATTCTTTTCATAATTATTTGATTTTAGTTACTCAACTTTCGCAAGTTCGACAATTAATTGAAAATCAGCAAAAAACGGCATTTTATTGTATTAAGTCACTGAATTTTAGCAATTTTATTGTGTAGCAAAACCAAAAAAATGCTGCGATACAAAAATACAATAAGTATTTCCTCATAGGATCAGGTGTTTAATTAGAAAAACGCATATCGCTTTCAATAACGTAAAAAATGACAACATAGTTTCTTCTCTACAAATTAGCTTTAAATCCTACCGATAACCGCCAGCAACTGCGAAATCAACAAAAGTGTCTCCTCCCCTTCACTCAAACATAATCTTTCCCTTGCGACTCTTTTCCCCATTGCTCATCACAACGACATAGACCCCTTGCGCTTTTAATTCCAAATCAACAATAATCTCCTCATTTCCTTTAGGCACTGTGATTTGCTGCAAGAGCACGCCGGAGAGGTCGTAGATGGATAAGGTGAGTAAAGGCTCTCCGAGGAAGATTTCGGGGATGACGACTCTACAGCTGCCGGCGCTGGGATTGGGATAGATCAATAGTGACCCGTCTTCCAACTCCGTGTCAATTTCCACCTCATTCCCATCGAGATCAAGAATATAGAACTCCCGCCACACATCGGTCCTTTTATACAGGGCAACAGAATTGCGGGGCACCTTTAACGTGCACGCCGCAATATCGACTGTTACAAAAACATCTCTGCTAATTTTTACCGGAATGGGGTTGAGATTGGTGATGGAAATCAATTCTGACCACGCAAAGGCCCATGGCGAATATTTTTCTACGCTATTCGCAATGACAATGGAATATGCAGATCGGGCAAGAAAAGCAAATTCTCCAATGCTTTGAACCCCCTCTTCTATAATAACAGTGTTGAATTGAT
>JAJDJJ010000103.1 GCA_030267125.1 Bacteroidales bacterium OttesenSCG-928-B11 | reverse complement strand
GTATTGGTTGCCTTCCGCATCGACGGCATAGATCGTGTCTATCCTGACTACGGTCGGAACACCTTCGACGATATCCCACAGGGTGTCTACCTCGCAAGGCGCGCGGTTCACCACAACCCACTGGATGCAGGAATCGATGGTGCCGCACTCATCCTCCACATACCAGGTAACCTTATGCTGCCCATAAGCAAATGTCAGGTCTGCCGGAGCATTGTTATGGATTACGAGTGTTTGCATCAGTTCTTCTTTCGCTTCGTCGTCCACATCCATGTCGATGGTGACTGTCAGCGGATACAGGGTGTCTAACGTCACTGTCTCCTCACCGAATGCGATAGTCACGGTGGTGTCATTGTCACACTCCACGATGAAGTCGACCGGAGTACAACCGCCATCATAGATGAAGATGTGTGCGTAAGCGGTATCACAACGTGCGCCTGAACCGTCAACACATAATTCATAGATGAAGTAGTCCGCACCGTCTTCTTTTCGGAAAGGTGTGTATGTGAAGCTACCGTCATGCTCTACAGAGGAGAGTGTTCCTTTAGCAGGGTATGCTATCACGGAAACGGAGGTAGTTCCGGAGGGATAGATGTCGTTTTGCAACAAACCATGTCCGGCATCCACTATCAACTTCTGAGTACGTTTTGTTGTGTAGTAATCCGTGATCGCAAAAACAGCCTCTATCTCTTTGGAAATCGAGATCGCGACATGGGCGGTATCACACAATCCAAACTCATTGCAGATGGAGTAGGTGAAGTAATCCACGCCCACATAACCACTATAAGGTTTGTAGGTTATCGTGCTATCGGAAAGATTTACCGTGAGCGTACCATGCGCCGTGCTGTCAACAATAGTCGGAATACCTAATGGTTCTTTGGTGCTATTCCTGTCATTGTAGAGAACCGGCATCTTGATAGTACTATCCATCAATGTGGTATAGCTGTCATCTTGCGCAAAGGGAGGGAACTCCTCAACGGTCAATAAATCCAACACATGGATGATCAGTATTTCACCCCTCTGCAAGTCACAATTTCCAATTGTGGCAGTATAGATAACCGTGTCATTGCCGACAAAATCTAACGCAGGTGTGTAAGTATAGGCACCATTTGCGGCAATCGTGATCGTACTGCCCTGAGCTCCTTGCGTGTAGCCTGACACCATCAATCTAAGTTCCGGTGACGATGGCAGGTCATTGCTCAATACATTGCCTACCACACTCTCGTTTTTGTAGGTGTGGTTATAGTCGGCAACGGTGGTCAGCGCCATAGCTTCATCTACCACCACATCTTCAATGGTATAGATACAGCCATTCTGGTCTTTCACAGTGATGTTATAGGAACCTTTTACCAAACCGGTGATCGTAACCGGAGAGGTCGCATCCGATATATTGATCAGATTTCCATCGGTGATCGTGTAGGGTGACGCTCCGCCGGAGATAGACAGAACCATCTTTCCGCCTGCTTCTCCTGCACAGATAGCAGGTGTAGAGCCTGTAACCTGAGCATCCAAGCCACTCTTATTCACTACCAAGATACTGTCTTTCGTATAACAAGAGTTCATTGGATTGCGGAGTTCAACCACTCGCAAACCGGCATCAACGAAAGCTTCCGCTACGGTGTCGCCATTGAAGTTCGTCCAAGACAAGCCATCCAATCTGTACTCCCAGCTGCCGCTATCTTCCGGGTCAATCTTGATTTCGATTTTCCCCTTCTTCGCGCATTGAGCGGTATCCATCACGCGCAAGCTTAGATCAATGTCGGCATCAACCGCATAGATTTTCACACTATCCGAAATAACACAATTTTTCTCATCCTTGATTTGGATAACATGTGTGGTATTCGTTGCATAATTGTTGCCAATAAAGCCATTGCTTGGCACATTACTATACGCGCTGCCGTTCACAGCATATTGAAGAGTACCTGTTCCGCCGGCAGGATAGATTGTTATCGATCCATTATCACCACAAGTATTGGCATCGGTCGTTTCGACGGTCAGCTGCAACGTGTTATCATTAGCGGTCAAGGTTATCTCATTGCTTACTAACGGACTGCAATCAGCATTTCGATCCCAAATATAGAACGTGTGTTTTCCCACCGGCAATCCACCGATAATACCTGTAGATGCCAATGACGTAGCAGAATTTCTATCATCAGTAGTATTGTAAAGATAGTTGCCCGATCCGCCATTGATTACGATCTTAACGCTTCCTGTCTGATCCGCACAAGAGGGTTGGGTCACCTCTGTAACAGAACCTAAGCTGAAACGGGAGGTGTTGAAAACCAACGACAAGGTATCTTCAGACATACAATCCAAATCGCTAACCGCATAAATTTTGAATGTGGTGGTATCTTCTATGGCCAAGACGAGATCGGTCACCCTTGTTGCCGTACCATCTTCATTCACTTGCAAGAAGTAGAGATCTCCGGCGGAGATCATTTCAACATAATCGTTCAAATCGATCGTTGTTCCATAGCAAAGATTGATGGTATCTTCGTCGGTAAATCCGAATTGCGGAATCGACAGCTTGACATGAACAGCTTTCAATGCACCTGCTGCATTTTCGCAAATTGTATCATTATGGATACTTACATAGAACGTTGTGTCGGATATCAACGCACCGGTTGTCCACTCGCTCGTTGTGACCACAGGTATCGTTGCCGGATCATTGCTTGTGTACCATCTGTATTCAACACCTGGTATTGAACTTGATGCCGACAAGGTAGCCGCACTTCCTTTACATACTGTGTCCGTTTTGGTTGTAATATCCGCTGCCACCGCCTGATAGTAAGTAGTTACATAAACAGAGTCGAATTCGCTACATTCATAGATATTACGAGCTTCGACATAGTAGTACCCAGTCGATTTCACAAATATGCTTGTAAGTTTATTTGTGTATTCGCGATCTGCGTAATAGAATACCGTATCTATATTCCGACTCATATCAAAATCAACAGCTGTTCTAATATCGACAGAGTCTCCCATGCAAATACGCAATGTGTCTGTTAATACT
The DNA here is from genome assembly GCA_030267125.1 of Bacteroidales bacterium OttesenSCG-928-B11. GTDB lineage: Bacteria > Bacteroidota > Bacteroidia > Bacteroidales > WCHB1-69 > JAGVVH01. The sequence continues at coordinate 2,088 of JAJDJJ010000103.1, read as the reverse complement.
AATGATACAGGATCAATACACTCGCGATCTGATATAAAGATGTGAACATAGGCTGTGTCACAAGAGACCTCCGGATATCCTGTACATAATTGATATACGAAGTAATCCGGTCCTGCATATTCGTAGTCCTCATCCGGAACGTATCTGAATGTTCCGTCTGTGGTGTTTACGTCCAATGTTCCGTGTTTAACATCTTCCAGAATGGCAATGATAGCACCGTTTTCCGGATCCGGCCAAATATCGTTATTCAAGATACTTGTTGCCGGGGTAGAAACGATTAGTGTGTCGTATTTTGCCACCGTATAGTTATCAGGAAGAGCCACAATACTGTCTTTGTAGATCTCTTCGGAATATACGGTTATAAATACTTTTGCCGTATCGCACAATCCGCCAGGATCGCATACTTTATACATAAACTCATCAACGCCTACAAATCCGGTATTCGGAGTGTAGGTATAGGTTCCGCTTACTGCCTGAGTTAAGATTCCATGAGTTACATTTACAATAGTAGAAGGCATTGCTAATACATCGCCGTCAGGATCCAAGTCGTTGGTTCTAACTTCGAATGCATTAAGCGGTACATTCATTTTTGTTTTATAGTAATCGTTCATCGCTATAGGAGGACGATTTGCCTGAGGCATGGTGTCAATCACTTCGATATACAATGATGCAGTGCTTGTAAATCCACAAGCATTTTGTATTGTATATTGTGCCGTGTCTTTTCCCACATAACCGGTGCTCGGAACATAGACAAAATTACCGTTGCTCATAGTCAAAGTCAAATTACCATGCGATGTGTTTGTGTTGCTAATCAATGTGATTGGTCCTCTGTTGTATTCGTAGTCGTCGTATAATACGTTTCCGATAGCCGTTTGGTTTTTATATACCTGAATACGGTTATCTATCGCTTGCACCACATTGATCTCTCTTTCGATTACAATTTTCTCTACCACGGCAATACAATCAGCATGATCAGTAACTGTCAATTGATAAGTACCGGCAGACAATCCTGTTATCGTATGCGTTCCGGCGGCATCAACTGTCTCATTAATGTTTGCTCCGTTTGTAATCGAATACGGTGCTGTTCCGCCTTCGATAGTGATCCTAATTCCACCATCGTTGGTTCCTTCGCAAAGCGATGTGATTGTACCTCCAAGTTTCGCATTCAACGTACTTCCGTTCGCAATTGTAATTTCGCCTGAAGCATAGCAGTTCTGTTTATTGCGCACCAATACCTGATGCATTCCGGCTGTTACGCTTTCGGTTGCTTTATTGTTGATGAACGGACGCCAATCGCGACCATCCAGTTGGTAATGCCACGTGAGTCCTGCAACGTCAGGAGCTATCTTGATTTGAAGTTCTCCTACGGTGTCGCAGTTTGCAGCTTTAACTTCAACCAAACTTAAATCAACATCGCTTCCTTCTGTCAATACAACTGCTTTCGTAGTCGAGATACAGTTATCGGCATCTCTTACGGCAATTGTATATTCGCCAGGTCTCTTATTGACAAGGTATCCATCGGATGGAATATCCAAATAGCTTCCGGTATTATTAATTCTATACTGAACTTTTCCGTTACCTCCGGTTACTCTAATTAAAATCTTTCCATCTTCGCCGGTACAGCTGTTTGCAGGCTCTGTTGTTGCAACAATATTTAATGTATTGGTTGCCGGCGACAGTTTTACGGTATTGCTTATAGCAGCCGCACAACTTGCCATCTCTTCGTCCCAAACATATACGGTATAGTTACCCACAGGAAGTTTGTCAATAGTTCCGTTTGCAGCAAGAGGTTTTCTTGTTGCGCTGTTGTCGAAATTATATACATAACGTCCACTTCCTCCGGTTACCACCAATTGGATGCTTCCTGTTGAATCGGAACAAGTAGGCTGAGTAAGCACATAGATAGATCCGACTTTGATACGCGCATCCGAATTGACACCTATTTCTATGTTATTCAACTCATACGTACAACCATCTTCGTAAGTAAACAGAATATTGTAAGTTCCTGTTGCCAATCCATCTATGGTAAGAGAGGTGGCTGCATCAGCTATATTTTCTGTTTCTCCTTTGATTGTGTATGATTTCGGT
>JAJDJJ010000102.1 GCA_030267125.1 Bacteroidales bacterium OttesenSCG-928-B11 | reverse complement strand
GAGAATTTCTAAATATAGAAAATGATGCCGAATGCAAAACCAAAACAGAACTTGTCTGTTTTTAAGAGTACGGATACGGGATTAGGGTTGGCATGGGGATTCATTGCTTCTCCAAACCGCCGCCAACCAGAGGGCGGTAGTTCGAAAAGTGAATAAATATTAAAAAATAGCAAAACATGTTTTCGTGTATAATGAAACGTTATATTTGTCGCTGAATAAACCTGATTGCACCATGAAAGCGAAAAACCTCTTTTCTTGCTTTCCCGTTTATAACCCTCCCCCGCATTTGCGACTGGGTTTTGTTTTTTCTTCGGCATTATACCAAAATGAATTTTATTTTCTCCCAACAACTTCCCGTATAATGCCGATGGAACTCTGTTCAGACCAATGCAATTGGGCTGTTACAGAAGTCCAATCGTTATTATTTTTATATCTCCGCCCGAAAATACTGAAACGGGGAGGTTGCATCGGGTTGTGGCGTGACCTTCGGAAAAATGTGACTGATGTAAAAATCACAACATCGCAGCATAAATTAAAGGAATAAAATATCGCATAAAAAAACATCATGAAAAAATTTAAAAAAAATCGCGCATGCTTCCTGCTAGTTATAGCCGCTCTATCTTTTTCGGGGTTGAAAACGCATGCCCAACCTTACCAATCCATTTTTGGAAAAAACAGTACTGTTTTTCACATTTTCACAGTCATAACCTCTTACGTGTCTTCGGAAGATGTCGATACCACTAATCTGTTAGGAGTAGGAATAACAATGGAATATAAATTTTACCCTCAAGACACGGCGACCTATAATGACAAATTATATTATTATTCCGGAAGCGAAATGTATTTATGTGTCAGGGAAGATACATCCACCGGGCAACTATTCCGATACTTTGTAGAGGAAGACAAGGAGTTCTTAATCTGCGACATGACACTTCAGCCGGGGGACACTTTTATATTTCCCAAGTTCAACGAATTATGTCATCATTGTTATTGCTGGGAGCAGGATGAGCTATTCATTGTCGATTCTGTAAGCTATACGGACGGGAAAAAAACAATCCATTTTCCCAAATTAAAGAAAGGAAGTTTCTATTCCGACCATTTAGACCACATTGACAAAGACTTCCATTTGACATTTACAGAGGGTCTGGGCCCCTCGTATGGGGTTTTAGGCTGTCCGGCAGTTCAATTTGGTGAAAATTATTTGGGTTTATTGCTTTGCGCCGAGAAAGACAGCGTGTTGGTTTATGTCACTTCCCCACGGCTGGGCTGTTTCCAAGCCGCAGTTTCCGTAGAGCAGTTTGAAGCGGATATCCTCCTGCTATCGCCCAACCCGGTGGAAACAACCCTGAAAATCCACATCTCGGATCCCGCCGTGTTGGGCGGACAGCTATTCATCACTGATATTCATGGCGGGGTCAGATGGCAAGGTGCCATGAACGAAGACGTTGTCATTTTAGATTTCACGAATTACACGCCCGGCGTTTACATTGCCCATTACATTACAAAAAACAAGAAAGCGAGTAAGAAAATCATAAAAATATAACAACCATGAAAAAATTTATAGCACTATCCATCACCTGCTTTCCTGTTTTTCTTTTGGCACAAAGCAATAGCTGGGACGGGAAAGGAATCAAGCCCAACTCGGAGCTGAGGGTGCTGAACATGTTCATAAGCGTCATTTACGACGTGAACCCCGCCTTTGCGGATTCTGTTCCTAATCCCGCCGGTTGGCCCGCGGCCACGTCGGAGGGGATAAACCACCCGGTTCCCGATTACATCTTTGATTTCATGGACACGGTGTACTCGCCCCCGAATCTGCAAACCGGATTAACCAAGGTATACGGGGAATCCTCGTTTGACAGCCTGCGTGTCATCGGGGGTTATATAGTGGTGAACGTCAAAGAGAGCCGGGTTTTAGACAAAGGATATTTTCGTTATACCACTATTGCCAGTGCCGCCATAGACGTGATTAACGAGTCCGGCGGTTTACAGACACTGAACGGGAGAAATTCCATCCGAGACTATGATTATTTGGGCAATGGCCAAATCTACTACGCCTTTGTCGTTTTCCGTAACATCAGAGCAAGTTATGGCGGTTTCAATAGCGGGAGTGGAATTGGCAGTTTCTCATCTTTATCCTACGATAAACTGAAGATTGGAAATGATTCTTATTATTTCTCAGGTAAAGGGGCGATGATTGGAAGTAATGGCCCCAATTTTATAGGTCCCAACTCCATAGCCACGCATGAAATGTCTCACTCGTTGTTTGGAGGGAATGATTTTCACACCACGGGAGGGAATCATCGGGGGTCAAGTGACTGTATGCCGTTTTTCACACTCCAAGGAGGATATGGGTTAATGGGCGCCTCGTCGTCATCCCTGGTCAGCTGTAACGGTTATGAGCGGTGGCGCATGCACTGGAAAAACCCGCAGTCACCTTACTATATCGCAGCCCGCAATGCAAACAACAGCGTCTATCTTAATTCCGATGTGTCAAAAGAGAGCGGCAATGTCTCTTTCCTGCTTAGGGACTTCGTCACTTACGGGGATGCTGTTCGAATCAAACTGCCCTATAAAGACAGCGAGGACGCCTCTAACCAGTATATATGGCTGGAAAATCACCAGGTGGGGAATAACGGCAAGCAAGACTATCTGTATTGGTCGGAGAGCGATTGCCGGCCAGCCGGTAAACCAGGCATATATGCTTATTACCAGGTGGGGCGAGATGTCCTGAGCGGGACTGGAAGTCAAGTTTGGTTTAAGCATGAGCGGGACAACATAAAACCCATACCCGCCGAAGGGTATTACGATTACGCTTTCCTGTCTGAAGAGTATTACCATCAATGTATCGGTTATGTGCATAAATCGTATGCCTTAAGCCGGGAGGCCCAGAACCCGTTTTGCGGAGCACAGGATATGGAAACCCATTTCTTCCCGCCCAGTGGGACGGATGTGCTTTCTAGTAATCAGGAATACAGTCTTTGGCGAAAAAAAATAGGACACCAAATCATTGACAGCTTGTCTTTTAACGGTGACGACAGGGATGCTTTTTCTTCCTATGCGAAAATCAATATGGGCACAAACCCCAGCACATGCAATGCCAAGACGTATTATAACTACATGGATGATAAGGGACGTGTGGATTTCACAAGCCAAACCTACCGCAATAACCAAACCACCTATTTGACAGGATTAAGCATAGAGATGGTTCCGGCTGCCAACCAATGCGTCAGGGTGAATATCCGCTGGGACGATTACGATGTTGACAATGACACGAGGTGGAGCGGTTCCATTTCTAATAAGGAACAAGTAAATTTGACGTCGGGGAACACGGTGGAATTGGTTCAAAATAAGACCGTCGCGCAACCTTACAGGGATTCAAACACCGGTTTTTTTGCCCAAAGAACGGTGCTTGTTTGCGAGGATGGCTCTTTTTTCACACAGCAGCCTAACACATCTGTCGTTGTGTCGGAGAAGAGCAAACTGTTGCTCAAAAATGGGGCGCAATATGAGATAAAAGAGGGTGCTGAATTAAGGATCGGAGCCCATAGTTTTTTGGAGGTTGAAGAAGGCTCCCTGCTTATCGTACACGGCAAACTGATAGTGGAGGCTTCCGCCTTGTCGACAATTAAAGGTTTGGTGAAGTGTTCTCCAACAGCCTCCATCCTCGTCCGCCCCGGCGGGAAACTTGTTGTCGACGGCGGTACGCTCACCAACGCCTGCGACGGCGGAATGTGGCAAGGGATTTTCGTTGAAGGCAACTCCCTGCTTCCCCAAACCGCCGCCAACCAGGGCACGGTGGAACTGAAGAACGGGGCGATACTTGAACATGCCGTAGTGGGAATCACAACCACTAGAGTGAGTGGCCAATTTTACGTTAGGAACACGGCCGGCGGCATCATCAAGGCCACCAGCACGACTTTCCGCAACAACCAGACGGCGGTGAAGATATTGCCATACACCAACAAGACCTCTAATGGCAATATCATCTTGGACAACGCATGCTCGTTCACCCTGTGCAACTTCTCGCTGGATCAGGATAATTTGTTGCCGGAAAACAATCTCTCCTTTTCGGAGCATGCCTACCTTTCCGGGGTGAGGGGTGTTAAGTTTTCGGGCTGCTCGTTCACCGCGACCAGCCCCAACTCCTTCTGCCAAGGTATCAACGCCCACAACGCGGGGTTTTCCGTGAAGGAGTACTGCCCAACAACTTATTCTTTTTCAAATTGCGTTTGCACCCAAAGCCCCACCCGCTCCTCGTTCAGCGGGTTCTCTTCCGGTATTTCCATATACACGACGGGCACCCAGCACGCCGTGACGGTCGACCGGTGCGATTTCGCAAACAACAACGTCGGGATGTCGGTCGAAGGGATGAACAACGTCAGGATCACCCGCTCCAACTTCGTGATGTATTCCAATATGGAGCAAGGGGTAACGTTGTCGGATGCCACAGGATACCACTTGGAGGAGAACAGTTTCAGCGGCCGCGACCCCATGTTCCCGCCCCAAACCCTTCCTTTCACCCCCAAGGGCTACGGCATCTATATTTACAACTCCGGTGCGAACGAAAACTCCATATACCGCAACTCGTTCTCCCATGTCACTTATCCCGTCATGGTCAACGGGAACAACGGCTCCAGCACGTTGGGGACTCCGGGCTTGCAATTCACCTGCAACCAGTTCACCTCCACTGGCACCGGCATCGTAATATACATCGGCTACGGGGCGACGATCCGCGCCATGCAAGGCACCCAGACCAAGGGGGCGGACAACGACTTCGTCAGCGCCGACCAGGCGTTTTCCTGCGTGCAGTACTTTAACTATTACTACAGCACCCAAACTTACCATGTGCCGCCTATGCCCTTATGCAACTACATTGCTAAAATCCCCCTTGCTCTCACCTTTGCCAATCCCTGCGGTTCCACACTTTGCAATTCAGGCCCGCTCTATTCCCCTACAAACGCCAGCCCCTCCGCCCAATACGAGCAACTCAAATCCAGTCTTAGCCAGCTCCAAGCTCAGCATCAAACCTTATCCGATGCGGCATCTTCATTTCCCCTCGGCGATGACCTTGCCGGCAATGCGGCACTTTCCGATAAATTATCGTCACTCAAATCCTTGGAACAAAGCATGTCCGACATCTCCCTTCAAATGAACGAGATCAGCCAGCGGGAGATTTTTGCCATCCTGCAAGACTCGCTGTTAAACCTTGCAGCACTTTCGGAGTGGTATGACAGGGTGCCCACGCTCAGCG
>JAJDJJ010000101.1 GCA_030267125.1 Bacteroidales bacterium OttesenSCG-928-B11 | reverse complement strand
TATTTTGTAAAGTAATTCTATTCTACTGGTTTTCAAAAATTTGAAGACATTATTGAAAGTTTTACCGGACAGTAATAACTTAAAACCCGGTCAATAGATTCAAACGATCCCAAGTTCACAGTATCGAACCGGTAAAATTCGTTTGGCAAATACAGATATACAAAAAGTGTGTCCCCGTTGTAAATAAGTTTATCAGGAGTTTGAGGAGTTGCAAATATCTCAAGGGAGATTAATACAATAAATAATACCGTTAACACATGTTTTTGCAAAACCATACTGTTGATAATTTCCAAAGGCTACTTCATTTGATTTGAACAATTTAAACTTTTAGCATCACAGCAATTTCCTATTGCTCTACGCTGCCGGCTAACTTTTGAATATCGGCAGTGATTTCGAATACTTTGAAAGGATATTTGATAGTAAGTCCTTCTTGTTGATCGGGTTGTAAATTATTGAACGGTTTTCCCCAATGTTCGATGGCTTTCTTTTGCCGCACGTTATCCACCGCCTTCTTCGTCAGTGACAGCACTGCCATGTAGGAACCGAACGTGTTTTTATCATCGATATAATACTTTACCACATAATTGGGATTGGCGGTGACCAAGCTTTCGATAAAAGAACCATATTTGCTCAGTGTAGTTGTAATCTCTTTCTTTTTTAGGTAGTTGGATTTAATGACCACCTTCTCTTTGTTGATGTACCGAACTTCGATAATATTGGGTATTTTATCCAACAGGGCGAGTGTGCTTTTCAATTGATCCGTATTGTTTACCCAGTCAAAGGTTTTTAGAGCGAAAACAGGATGGTTAATATTTGCCTTTTTCGTGTTTTCGTCAGACCTCGCATCAAAAAAGAGTTGTTTGTTTCCGGTTTGTGCCAAGCTGTTTTTAATTTCGTTCACGTATTTCATTTTAACATCTTGATCAATTGCTAATTGTGTAAGTTGTTGAATTCCGTCCATTTGCCTTTCACTTATCTTGTCACTTACCGTTTCGGAAGGAATTTCGACACCGTCATAGTTTACCGTCTTATCCTTCTCATTCAGTTTGGTAATTGTGAAATGGTTCTGAACATCATTCGGAACCTCGATAAATGAATAAGCGTGTGCCAATTCGAACGATTTGTTCTTTGCAGAATGTCTAAGAAGGAAAATCGTGATAACCAATGCGATGCCAACTAATGCGATCACATAAAAATGCCAAGTCAGTTTTTTCTTTGTCATTGTATTATTTTTTTAAATGGAGGGAAAAATAACGGTTAAGGGTTCATGTTAATCCGTACAAACCGGTCCATCTGTGTTGCTATTTTTTCCGTTCGTTTATATTTCAATATTAAAGCGACAAATTTAATGGATTTTTCATTTGTCGATCATTCTTTTATTATTTTTGCTCTCCAATTTTAAAAATAGATTATGTATTCAAATGATAAAAGAACGGTAGTGACCCTTGATGCGGGTGGCAGTAATTTCGAGTTCAGCGCTATACAAGGGAACAAAGTGATTGTTGAACCCATCAGGAAACCTTCTAATTCTCATGATTTGGACTTGTGCATCGCCACGATGAAGCAGGGTTTTGAAGAGGTGATGGCAAAGTTAGATGAAAAACCGGTGGCGATCAGTTTCGCCTTTCCCGGGCCGGCAGATTATCCGAATGGAATCATTGGCGGATTTCTTCCCAACTTCCCTTCTTTTCGTGACGGAGTGGCGTTAGGGCCACTTCTTCAGCGTCATTTCAACCTTCCGGTTTTCATCAATAACGATGCCGACCTTTTTGTTTATGGAGAAGCGTTGGCAGGTGCATTGCCGGAAGTGAATCGGAAATTGGCTGATTTAGGTAGTGCAAAACAATACCAAAATCTGCTTGGATTCACATGGGGTACCGGTTTCGGTTTTGGCTTCGTAGTGAACAATAACTTGCATATTGGTGACAACTCCTGTAGCGAGATCTATTGCCTTCCACACCCTGACGATCATTCGGTGATCGTGGAGGATGGTGTTGCCATACGCGCCGTCACCCGTGTTTACGGCGAATGGATCGAAGACCCCGACCATGGATTGTCTCCTGCTGAAATCTGCGATATTGCTAAAGGCAAACGGACTGGTAATCAAGAAGCTGCTATCCGTAGTTTTGAAAAATTAGGCGAAGTGGCCGGTGATGCCATTGCTTATGCCGTTACGCTCATCGATGGCATTATGGTGATTGGCGGCGGATTGGCGGCGGCCCATGAGTACATCATGCCTTCGCTGCTGAAAGTACTCCGAAGCAAGATGCATACGATGAAAGGCGAGACTTTGAACCGCTTGCAATTTGATATTTACGATTTGGATAATGAGGATGAATTCGCTCAATTTGCCAAAGGAAAATCCCGTGAACTGAAAATCTATGGAAGCGAAGAAACCGTGGTCTATGATCCCAACAAACGGGTAGGCATAACCATCTCGAAATTAGGCGCGGGCAAGGCAACGGCATTGGGTGCCTACGCGTACGCATTACATAAAATTGACGCATAAAAACACCTTAGATAAGAAATATTTGCACGAAATAATTCGCTAATTAATACAAATAGAAGTATGAAAAAAATTATCCCTTCATTTTTAATGGCAGTGCTGTTTACCGCATTGTTGGTTTCCTGTAAAAATGATCCCGTTGCGGTTGAGAGTTACAACGAGGGCATTAACATCACCCCTACACCCCTTCGCTTAGAGGAGAAAGAGGGTGCTTTTGTGCTGAATAACAAGACCGCTTTCTATGCCGCTACGCCTGAACTACAGAAAGTTGCCGATTTCTTTATGGCAAAGATGAAAAGATCTACCGGTTATGATTTAAAATCGGTGAACGATGAAGGTAAAGCCACAATCAAATTATTGGTGGATGAGAATTTGGCGTTGAATGACGAAGGTTATACACTGGAAGTTACACCGGAGCAGGTGGTTGTGAAATCAAAAACTCCGCAAGGCGCATTCTATGGCATGCAATCTTTTATGCAACTGTTGCCGGCGGAAATCGAGAATTTGACGAAGATCACAGCCAATTGGCAAGCTCCGGCAGTTTCTATCGAGGATGAGCCCCGCTTCGGCTACCGCGGTATGCACTTGGATCCCTGCCGCCATTTCATTCCCGTAGAAGATGTGAAAAAATATATTGATATGATGGCGCTCTTCAAACTCAACACATTGCATTGGCATCTTACCGATGACCAAGGCTGGCGGATCGAGATCAAAAAATATCCCCTTTTGATTGAAAAAGGAGCGACACGTATTGAAGGAGAAGGTTTTGAATATAAAGGACATTATACGCAAGAACAAGCGAAAGATATTGTAGCGTATGCCGCCGAACAATTTATCAGGGTGATTCCCGAGATTGAACTTCCCGGTCACGCACTGGCTGCCATTTCAGGTTATAACAATCTCTCTTGCAGTGGTAATTTCGAAACTCCCCGCATCCAATGGGGCGTTGAAGAGGTGATTTTCTGCGCTGGTAAAGAGGAAGTTTTTGAATTTTTGGAAGATGTGATCAAAGAGGTGGTTGAAATTTTTCCCAGCGAATATATCCATATTGGTGGCGACGAAGCTCCAAAACTACATTGGGAAGCTTGCCCGCTCTGTCAAAAACGAATCAAAGATGAAAATTTGGTGGCACAAGACGGCCACTCCGCTGAGGCGCGTTTACAAAGCTATTTCGTGCAACGCATGGAAGATGTAGTGGCAAAATATGGCAAGAAGATCATCGGTTGGGATGAAATCCTGGAGGGTGGCATCAAACCGACGGCGACTATCATGTCATGGAGAGGTGAATCGGGTGGTATTGCAGCGGCCAACATGGGGCACGATGTCATTATGACCCCGAACAGTGCGGGTCTGTATATCGATCATCATCAAGGAGATTACAAAATTGAACCGGTTTCGATCGGTGGTTACTCCACTCCGGAAAAGATTTACGCTTACGATCCGATTCCCGAGGAATTGGTGGAAAATGGAAAAGCGCACCATATTTTAGGGCCACAATGTAACACGTGGGCGGAGTATATGTACACGGAGGATATTCGCGAATACCGCATTTTCCCGAGGATGATCGCTTTGGCCGAAGTAGCTTGGAGCACGCCGGATCGTAAGGATTTCGAAGACTTCAACCGCCGGTTGAATAATGCTTATGTGCGTTTGGATTCCCGCAATATCAATTACCATATTCCGCAACCTGAACAGCCGAATGGCTCATGCAATTTTGTGGCATTTACGGATAAAGCAGTCTTGGAATTTACCACCAGCCGTCCGATAAAGGTGGTTTATACTGTGGATGGTACTGATCCAAATCCCAATTCAACCGAATATACAGAACCGTTGGAGTTTACAGAAAATACTACGTTGAAGATCCGTTCGGTGCTGCCGAGTGGTAAAATGAGCAAGGTTCGAAACATTACTGTTGAAAAACAGGTGTTAGCTCCTGCCGTAGTGGTTGAGAATCCAACATCCGGCTTGAAAACAACTGTTATCCCTGGCATGTATTTGGATGTGGATCAGTTAGCGAAATCTGATTCTGCCCAAACAGAAATGGTCATCCCTGCGTTACGCGAACTCACCCGCGTAAATCCGTCGAGTGAGTCGATGCGAGGCGTGCGCCAATATGCCGCTACCGCTACCGGCTACATTGACATCCCCGAAGACGGTGTTTATTATCTCTCTTCTGATAATGAAGAGGTTTGGATTGATGGTAAATTGATGATTAATAATCGAGGAGAGGTAAAACGCTTCTCTCGCCATGACACTTCTGTTGCTTTGGAAAAAGGCTTACATGAAATCAAAGTCGTTTTCCTTGGTCATATCATTGGCGGCTGGCCTTCTAACTGGAATGATGGTGGCGTGAGTTACCGCCATGCTGATAGCACGAAATTTGTGCAAACCACACCGGAGATGATTTTCCATTAATATTTTAGCTAAGTCTATTGATAAATAGATGAAGCAGAAACAAAACAATGACCGCAGATTAAAAATCAAAATAATCTGCGGTCACTGTTTTTATCATTTTGACTGTTTGTGATGAACAGTCAAAACGTCTTTATGGTTTTGTTTTTCAATTTCTTTTAAGTTCAAACTCATAGCTATATTTGTCGCCCATAACCTTGGTTGTTTTTGAAAAAGATAATTTCTCTCCATCAAGCTTGTATTTATATTCACCTTGAAGTAACCATTCTGGGATAACACCAATACTCTCCATTGGAATTTTTTCATTTTCAAATCCCTAATACGTGTCGGGCACAACGTTCATATTTTGTCGCAGATTTAGCAAGTGTTTGACGAATTTATAAAGCAAGAATAACATCTTTTTTTGGTATTA
>JAJDJJ010000100.1 GCA_030267125.1 Bacteroidales bacterium OttesenSCG-928-B11 | reverse complement strand
TATCCCGAATCAATATGTCATCTATCAGCGCATTTATTATTCCGGAATTTCCGGTTTTAACAAATTCCGGAATTCCTCCGGATTTCAAGTAATTTAAAACTGCGTTTTCTTCGTTTTCAATCTTTTTAAACCGAATGTATTCGGAATAAGAAAAGGGGAATAATTCCGTAGATAAATGTCTTCCCGTCAGGTGTGTGCCCAGTTCAACACTTAACATGGAGGCATTGGAACCGGTTATAAAAACAGTGTTAAAGAGGTTATTCAGGTCTGCTTGGATGTGAATAACGAAAATTTCGATCGCGAATATACCGGATTATCGGAGGCGATGAAAAATCTCAACATCATGGAGGGAACCATCGTAACTCTCAACCAAAGCGATCGGTTTCAAAAAGATGGGTTTCACATCAAGATGATACCGGCTGCCGATTTTTTTGAATGATTCAGTTTCTTCATAAAACACGAAAAACAGACACTAAAGACGGCAAAATCACTTTTTATAAACCCGCAAATTTGAAAAAGCCTCCCACCTTTGTGTTATCTTTGCATAATTTTAAAATGCAATGAATTTTTTCGAATCACTAAAACTACCTCGAACAACTTTATGGTGGGCGCTTATCATGAGTGCTATCATTATCTATCCCAATATTGGGGAGTTTATGTGGTCGCTTTTTGCTCCGGCTCATAAATGTACCGTAGCTATCAATACGGCAAACGTTTTATATTTCATTTACCGGTATCTCTTTTTTGTGGGGCTTACCTTTCTGTTAATCAGAATGAATGTGAAACAAGCGAAAAAAAAGCTGAATGAAAGATTCTGGAAATCGTTTCTTCTTGCCATTGCCGCTTACCTTATATATGTAATTATCGGGAAAAACATAGCGTATCAAATTCGTTTGGATTGCTTTACCCAAATGGTTATCCTGCAATTTCTCATCGCCTGGTTAGTGCCGATTTTGATTGGGCAGATATATTACCTGACAGTCATTCAGCAGGAAACTCAAAAGGAGATGGAACGCCTGAAAACGGAAAACCTTCAAAGCCGCGTTGATGCTCTTTCCAACCAAATCAATCCGCACTTCTTCTTCAATTCCTTAAACGGATTAACCGCTTTGGTCGCCGATAACAGGAATGAAGAAACATTGGAATACGTTAATAAGTTATCCAATATTTTCCGCTATATATTGCAAAGTGAGAAAAAAGGGTTGGTGAAATTAGCCGATGAGTTGGATTTCCTGAGGGCGTACCAATACCTGATCGAAGTGCGTTACAGTGGAAAAATCTCTTTTAATATAGATGTGAATGAAGATGACTCGCAATTGCAAATACCTGTCCTTTCTCTGCTGCCTCTGATTGAAAATATAGTAAAACACAATGTCATTGACAGCGAACATATCATGACGGTTGATATAAACGTATCCAAACGTAAAGAGTTGATCGTAAAAAATCCTATTTATCCTAAATATCAAATCGGAGAATCTCATGGGATCGGCTTGTCTAATCTCTCGTCAAGATATAAGTTGTTGATGGGAAAAGATATTAGAACCGCTGAAATCGAGAACCATTACATTGTCTTTTTGCCGTTAAAAAAATCCGAAGATGAAAGTACTGATTGTTGAAGATGAAACCATTGCTTATGAATATCTGAGCAAACTCATTGGAAAGATTGATCCTGAAACAGAAATTCTTGCCGTTACCGAAAGCATTTCCCAAACGGTAAAATGGCTGCAATCCAATCCCTCGCCCGACCTTATTTTTATGGATATTCATCTTTCCGATGGTTCGGCTTTCTCCATTTTCGAACTGATAACTGTTGAAACTCCCATCATTTTCACAACCGCTTATGATGAATATGCAATCAACGCTTTTAAAGTGAACAGCATCGATTATCTGCTCAAACCTGTTCAGGAAGATGAGTTGCAAAGAGCCATTGAGAAATTTTGCAAACTTACTTCTTCGGAAGTCAATCAGTATGTTACCCATCAAGCGGAAACCAATTTCAGTGGAAATTATTACAAAAGATTGCTCGTTTCATACAGAGACAACCTGATTCCTTTGCCGGTAGAGGATATTGCCTATTTCTACACCACAGAACATCAAACCCAGATTTGCTTGAGCAATGGCAAAAAATATGTTTATAACAAAACACTTGATTCTATTGTGCAGCATCTTAATCCGGAACTGTTTTTCCGTGCAAACAAGCAATTTATCGTTTCTCTGAATCACGTGGAGAATATTACAATATGGTTTGACCGCCGTTTGTTGCTCACTCTTGATGTTGAAACTCCGGAACGGATTTACGTCAGCAAAAACAAAGCCGCTGAATTTAAAGAATGGATGATAAACAGCGGTCAAAAATAGATTCAAGATCATTTATTAATATGCAGCAAACATGCATATTACAATACACCAAAATCAATGAAAATGCGACATTTTCAACTCTCAATTTTTCAACCTTCAATTATTTAATCATGGAATATCGTAACATAGGAAAAACAGGAATGTCTGCCAGTATAATAGGACTGGGCACCGAGCATTTAGATGGGAAACCATATACGATTATGGAAGAGACAATCCATGCGGCATTAGAACACCATATCAACATAATAGACCTGTTTATGCCCGGTGATGAAGTCCGGCAAAATATCGGCAAAGCTCTTGGAAAAAGACGTAAAGATGTGATCATACAAGGTCATATCGGGTCGGTAGATTTACGCGAGCAATACGATGTCAGCCGAGATCTGTCAGTATGTAAAAGATATTTTGAGAAGTTGCTGGATACTCTCGGCACCGATTATATTGATGTGGGCATGTTATTTTTTATGGATTCCGATGAAGCTTTCGAACAGATCTATTCCAACGGAATTGTTGATTATGTTTTAGAATTGAAGCGAAAGGGCATTATCCGCGCTATCGGAACCAGCTCCCACAACCCGAAAGTTGCTCGTAAAGTATTGGAGACAGGGATTGTTGATTTGATAATGTTCAGCATTAATCCGGCTTTTGACATGACACCCGCCGAAACAGATGTCCTCAGCACATTTGAAGAATTGTCTCGACAACAATATGTCACCATCGACCCCATACGCGCAGACCTTTATAAGTATTGCGAACAACAAGGCATTGCCATTACGGTGATGAAAACATTGGGAGGAGGACGATTGTTATCGGCGGAACACTCTCCTTTTCAAAAAGGAATGACTGTTACGCAATGTATCCATTATGCATTAACTCGCCCCGGAGTTGTAAGCACCATGATAGGTTGTCAGTCGGCAAAGCAAATAGAAGAAGCTGTTCGTTATCTGCAAGCGACAGACACACAAAAGGATTACATGGATATTGTATCTAAATATCAAGGTGATTTTAAAGGAAAATGCGTGTATTGCAACCACTGCCAGCCTTGTCCGGCAAATATAGACATTGCTATGGTTAACAAGTATTTAGATATTGCCTTATTGGATGCGGATCATGTACCGCCAAGCATCATTCAACACTATAAATCGCTCTCTTCCGGAGGTTCGGATTGCATCGCCTGTGGCAGTTGCGAAGAAAAATGCCCTTTTTCTGTTTCTGTTATTGAAAATATGAAAAAGGCTGCCGAATTATTTAAATGATAATCGTCCGTGCTTTTTGCATAAACCGTCCGTACCTTTTGTTGAAAAGCTCCTTTCCTCTTGACTAAAAGCAAAGGAGCTTTTAAAATTTGCTCTATATGCTTTTTTAAAAAGCAAAGGAGCTTTTAGGATCACTTCTTCTTTTCAAATTTTAAGACCCGCAACCGTACGTTACCTCCTGGCCCTAATAATTCCACCTTGACAACATCTCCACGCTTCGGATAAAACAGATTGTCCGTCTACCCACGCAAAAATCAATGACCTTGCCCGTGGGGTTCATCAATAAAAATTCAAACAATGTGAAACCTCTACGAGGTTTGAATTTCAAATATAACGCATCTGCTATTGATATGAATGCCCTAACGGGCAAACTGCTTATCTTCTTTAGGCAAGTCATTGGAAAGCTGAGCGAATATAATTATAACTATCACAATATTAGTTAAATATTATAGACTATTAATCTGTTTATGCGTCATCTTAATATCCACTTGCTTGTTGTAGATAAGCTGTATGGGCAAAAAACAAAGGTGTATATATGGCAGAAGTTGACGCGCTCCCGATGGGATCCATTCCGCAAAAATACCGCCCGGAAGAAACGAATGGGTAGATCATTGGAAATGCACAATTTGGAATACTCCTCCTGCTGGGTTCTGCCACAGGATTTGCAGATTAGAAAAAAAGAGCTAACCATACTAAACTAAGTAAAGCATCAGCAAAGAAAGTGATCATAAAACCAATCTCATATTTCCAGTTCTTTCTATCAATTAAGATGTAGATAAAAAGAGAAACTGGCACAAGCATACTTAGAGCCATCTGATTTGCTCCTGGCCAGTGAGCAAAAGCATGAATGAATTTGATGATTATTGGGAATAAGAAAAGCCATAATATATACCTTTTCTTTGGAGCTGAATAATCATTTTTATATATGATTGGGTAAAAACATGCGACAATTAAAGCTGCGAAAAAAAAGACAGTAACAGTTACGGAAAAAAAAGTACTAAAAAGACCTAAAATATTTTTGCTAAAAGCTGCAATTACAGCAATGGCTTGCAGCAAAACAATAACAATAGATGTTTTATTCCTATATTTGAAAAGGTAAACAATCGATAGCAAGATTGCTATCATCATTATAATAATATTGTAATTCATGATCATTTAATTATTACGTCTTTTGTATATGTTTTTGTAGTTACATTCTTTGTAGGCTTATTGTTTTTATATTCGGTTGTGGTTTCTGTCACCTCAATAGTGCGATATCTTTCACGTACTATCCCTATCTCGGCACCATCTGTTTAGACCCAACATGTTTTTTCTTCTCCTTCTTTAATTTCAAAAGTAGTAACGCTACGAATATTGTATTCTCCCTTTTTGCCATATCGAGTTAGGTTTACTATTTATGTCATATCGTTTTTTCCCACGGCAATTATATGAATTTTTCAATAGCAAATCCAATTTCTACTCTGAATACAAACCATCCATAAATGTATAATTTCCCGTTTGAGCAGTATTTCCTCACATATAGCCACTTCAAGTCTTCAGACTGTTCAACTCCTATGGAGTTGTGTGGTGGCAGGTAGTATCTCCTAACCACGGGTTCACTGCGTTCACCCGCGGTTATTTATGCTCGACCCTTACGGGTCGCGCTGCATCTCCACTCGACTATCTCAACATTATCTCCCCACTAACTTTCCTGCTTTCTGCTTTCCCGCTTTCTGCTTTCCCGCTTGTCACTATTTTTTTCGGTTAACTTTCATTAACATTTTTTCACTATTTTTGCCGCCGCTTAAAATTGATTAATTAAACTAACTAATTAAAATAGCTT
>JAJDJJ010000010.1 GCA_030267125.1 Bacteroidales bacterium OttesenSCG-928-B11 | reverse complement strand
AAATGCTGGATGATAATCATGGTATTTCGTGTCATTCTTGCGCATATATTTTCCTTGCCACCTCTTCACTTTTTTCACTATTTTTGCCTTCTTTAAAATATTAAACAATGAGACTAGTAAAATCAATTCTTATTATTTCAATTTCAATACTTTCGTTCTCTTTTGCATTTGGGCAGAAACCCAATGTCAGCATCAAAGGCAATGTAACAAACCTTGACTCCGATACGGTGCAATTGCTGAATATTCAGACCAATAGCCCCATAGTTTTCGCCAAATCCGGCATTGATGAGAAAGGTTACTTCGAACTGAATGCATATATTCCTGAAACCGACCTCTATCGTCTCTCTTTTTCAGAGAAAAACTACATGCTTTGCTGCCTTGAACCAAACGAAAAGATAACTATTGCCTTGGATGGTAAAAATTTGTCGGAGATCATCTCGGTAAGTGGTTCCAAATCAATGGCGCTCACGAAGGAGTTGTCGGATACTTATAAAAGTCGACAAACCATCCTGAGTAATACGAATAAACAACTTCAGGAAGATCAGGAACAAGTCTATTTTAATCAGATCAACCAGGCGTTTGTGCCATTCCAACGCACAAACAAAGAGATCGACGACTACGTGATCCGCTCATTTGAGAGCATAAAGAATTTGTTTAATACTATTGACCAATATACTAATAAAGAAAAAATTCTAAAAGGAAAGGAAGATTCTCTGATTTTAGTTTCCACTAATCTGATGAAGTCTTTCGCCAATGACTATCAGAAGTTCAGCAGTTATATGCTCAACATCCGTCCAACGTATGATTTCCCTCCTACTCTCAATGATAAATATACCGACTTTAACAAATATATCACACAGTATATGGATGTTTTGGATAAACGTCATCAACTATTGATCAACAATATGGATCCGGTTTATGCCGTAGTTTCCGATTTGATTACAAAACGTGAAGAGTTAGTTACATTGGGTAAAAAAGACGACAAAGAGACTAAAACCGAATTTACCACATCATTGCTAAGACTTGCTCGTGAAAAGCGTGA
The DNA here is from genome assembly GCA_030267125.1 of Bacteroidales bacterium OttesenSCG-928-B11. GTDB lineage: Bacteria > Bacteroidota > Bacteroidia > Bacteroidales > WCHB1-69 > JAGVVH01. Next base: position 44,974 of record JAJDJJ010000010.1, on the reverse strand, counting down.
GAGTGTAACCAAAACAGAGCGTGATTTTTTAGCTGAAACACAAACATCGGAGAATCTTTCCAAGAATATCATCGAAGGGGCACAACTACGTGTCTCTAACATTGTTCAGCGATATCAAAAGAATTTCGACCAAGAAAATGAAAAAATCAACAATAAGATGCTCAGTCTGATCCAAGAAAATAAAAACAATCTGGCTGTTATTATGTTTTTGGACATCTTCCCTATGGAACAAAATATGGAATTGCATAAGAGCGTTGTTGAAGCCCTGCACACCCAATATCCCACCAACAAAACTGTGGAAAACAAATACAAGCAAATAAATTCACCGGCAGTTTCAACCTCGATCGGTGCGAAGGCGCCTGAAATCGCCTTCTCCAATCCCGAAGGGAAAGTGATGAAACTCTCGGATCTTCGCGGCAAGTATGTATTAATCGATTTTTGGGCTTCGTGGTGCGGTCCTTGCCGCCGCGAGAATCCGCATGTGGTTTCCATGTACAACAAATACAAAGACAAAGGATTTGACGTATTCAGCGTTTCGCTGGATCGCACAAAAGATGCTTGGGTGAAAGCCATCGAAACGGATAAACTGACTTGGCCAAACCACGTGAGCGATCTTAAACACTGGGCGTCGGAAGCGGCTAAGATTTACGGCGTGAACTCTATCCCCGCTACTTTCCTTGTCGACAAGGAAGGACGCATCATCGCCAAAAACCTCCGAGGCGCAGAACTGACGAATGCGTTGAAACAAATCTTTGGTGAATAAATAACATACGTATTTTTAAATTATCATGAAGTTTGAAGATTGGGGATTAACTGATTATCAAAAAGCTTGGAGAAATCAAGAGGAAATTTTTAATGCTGTCATACAAGCAAAAATTGCCCAACAAGACACTTCCGATATCGAAACGTTAGTCTTCTGTGAACATCCGCACGTCTATACGCTTGGAAAATCAGGAAGCGAGAGTAACTTATTGGTAAACGAGGAATTCCTTAAATCAAAAGGAGCCACCTTCGTAAAGATCGACCGGGGTGGCGACATCACCTATCATGGTCCGGGACAAATTGTTGGTTACCCCATCCTCAACCTCGAAAATCACAATCTCTCCCTTAAAGGTTATATATATCGAATGGAAGAGTCGATTATTAAAACGCTGGAACACTACGGAATTGATGGATATAGGCTGGATGGCGCAACAGGGGTTTGGCTGGATATCGACACCGATAAGGCGCGGAAAATCTGTGCAGTAGGAGTAAAAGCCTCCCGTTTCGTTACCATGCACGGTTTTGCTCTCAACGTCAATACCAATCTTGACTACTTCAACTTCATCAACCCCTGCGGATTTACGACCAAGGGTGTCACCTCAATGGCGAAAGAACTGGGAAGGAAAATTGATATTGAAGAAGTTAAATCTATTTTACGAACGAACTTCTTTGAAATAACTAATTTGTAATGGTAAAATTAGCAATTGTGGTTCCTTGTTATAATGAAGAAGAGGTACTGAATGAAACGTCGAAAAGGCTTCTTTCCGTTATTGATAAATTAGTCCATAATAATAAAATATCTCCGGAAAGTTACATTCTATTTGTCAACGACGGAAGTAAAGATAATACATGGATGATAATCTCAGAGTTGCACGAATTGAACGATACTTTCTGTGGCTTGAGTGTGTCACGGAATGTTGGACATCAAAAAGCGTTGCTGGCAGGATTGGAATTCGTGTCGGACAAATGTGATGTAGCCATTTCAATAGATGCTGATTTACAAGACGATGTGAATGCCATAGAGGAAATGATTGATAAACATGCCCAAGGAAATGATATTGTTTATGGTGTCAGAAGCTCCAGAGAGAAAGATTCTTTCTTCAAAAAACATACAGCATTAGTATTTTACAAATTGATGTCAGCATTAGGCGTTGAAACTGTTTATAATCATGCCGATTTCAGATTAATGAGTTCAAGAGCATTAAATGCCTTGTTGGAATACAAAGAAAGAAATCTATTCCTGCGAGGAATCATGCCGCTAATTGGGTATCAAACCGATAAAGTTTATTACAAACGAGATGCCAGATTTGCCGGAACATCGAAGTATCCTTTCAATAAAATGCTAAGTTTCGCCATTAACGGGATCACTTCATTCAGCGTAAAACCGCTAAGAATCATCTCTTTGGTTGGCGTGATTAGTTTAATTATCTCTTTGATCTCCTTGATCTATATTTTAATTTCCTATTTTTCGGGAAATATCATACAAGGCTGGTCATCAATGATGGCATCTATTTGGTTTATTGGCTCTTTAATAATTATTTCGTTAGGTGTAATTGGCGAATACGTAGGTAAAATATACATTGAAGTAAAAGAAAGGCCACTATTTAATATTGAAAAAACATTATTTAAAGATGATAAAACAAAACTGTAACATCATAACACCCAAATTGATGGAAAGCAGAACGGCTAAAATATTTTTACTAACCTTGCTTCTGTTTCTTAGTTATATCATTTTCTTCCATAAGCTTGGAAGTCTTACTATTGAAATTTGGGATGAAGCAAGAAATAGCATCAATGCCCTCGAAATGAGTGAAAACGGGAATTATCTCGTCACCACATACCAAGAAAAAACCGATACTTGGAACACTAAACCACCACTTTTGATAATTTTCCAGGCCATCTTTATCAAATTATTTGGCGTGTCTGAGTTGTCTGTCCGTTTACCCAGTGCTATAGCTGCCACAATTACCGTATTATTTGTTTTTTTCTTTACTTCCAAATATACAAAATCCCATTTTATCGGATTTTTTTCTTCTTTTATTTTGCTAACCACACCTGGATTGGTTGACATCCACGGTGTCAGATCAGGAGATTACGAAGCCATGTTAATGTTATTCACCACCTTATATTCTCTTTTTTATTTATCCTATATTGAAACTAAAAAAATAAAGTACTTATACTTTTTCTCTATTGCTTTCACGTTGGCATTTATGACCAAAAGTGCGGCGGCCTTATTGTTCCTTCCAGCCTTATTTATCTACACGTTATATCGAAAAAGAGTTGTCCATATACTGAAATCAAAACATTTCTATTTTTCTTTAGCAATTCCCGTAATTATTATTGGGTGTTATTATCTCTATAGGACAATGTTACATCCTGGTTATCTGAAAATTATCTACGAAAATGAATTCGGCGGACGCTATCTCAATTCGATAGAAGGCCATGTCGGAGAGTTCTCATATTATTGGAAACTTTTCGTGAATACTAAATTGAAATATTGGCTTTTTCTTGCCTTATCCGGCTTGTTTTTTATATTCTTTGAGAAAAACTACAGGATAAAAAGATTATATATCTACGCCAGTTTACTATCAATTACTCATCTGTTGGTTATATCCGTTTCTGCCACAAAAATACATTGGTACGGGTTGCCCGAATTTCCTTTTTGGAGCATTATGGCGGCCATTTCATTATACCAAATAATATGCTTCACTGCAAGATTGTTGAAAAATGAGACGGCAAAAAAAGCAATAACCGGAATTATTATTGTAGTTGTCCTTTTGTTTCCCATGTCTGACACTATAAAAAGGATACAACGTTGTGATAATGAATATGCTTCTATAAACACAAAGATGTTTCTGCGTGATGATATCACAAAACACATTGACAAAACAGATAAAGTCACCGTGTTAACAACAGCTCCTCCACAAAATTTATTATTCTATATCTATGATTTACAGCTTAAAGGATATAACATCCAATTAGGAAAATTCAATATGGTATCCCAATATGATATCGTTGTATTAGATGAATATCAATCAAGCCCAATAATAGCACCCGTAAATATTCTGTTTGATACCCAAATAATTACGAAGTATCATCAATCAATAGTTTTGTCTAAGATTGTAAAAGAACGAACTCCTGAGGAAGCTCTTGATTATGCCAAACAGCAACTTTTAGATAGGGAAAACAGCAACGAGATAAAGTCAGAAACTGAAAACGACATCTCCTTTGACGATCAAATTCAAGAAGAAGCCGATGCTATGATAAAAAATGCGACGGCAATACTTTATTCTGAATATTAACACGCCTATCGTTTGCTCTCCTTAGTTATACCTAACCACAGAGACATCCGAAACACCTGCCGAAATTTTCAACCTGATTGTGCCTTTACTTATGCTATCGGGCAAGATAGATGTGTGAAAACCGGAAGAATCTTTGGTGAAACCTTCCAAACCGATACCCGACAACACGGTATTATTTTCAATATAACAACTCATATTGTCTGGGATGGCAATGTGCAAAGCCGATGCGCCCATACTGATATCCACATTTACCTCGGGATATAAGTCTCCGATTTTCAAATCTATATTTGATGCGCCGGATGAGAGTTCCAAGGATTTGACTTTGAAGGGTGAAAGATCGATATCACTGTCGGTAGCCCCTACTTTGTAATCAATACTCCAAACGGGTTCGGGATGTAAGTAAACCGTGTGAACACCGGCGTGCGTATTGTGTCCTACGTTCAGTATTCCTAAATAGACAGTAGCTTGAAGACCATCTTCATCCACATCCAGCTCCACTCGTTCTTGATCTCGCGTACTTGACACATTGATCAAATTGGCTCTATCCGGGCGAAAATGAATCTCTGATGCGCCGGCCTTCAATGTCAGTTGAGCCGTCTCATGGTTCTTATAAGTATGGAATGTTGAGGATTGGCGAATCTCTTCTTCATAATCAAACCGGGTTGTTTTTTTCTGAAATTCAATAGGATGCAAAAGAATTAAAACTCCGATAATATAACCGACAATGTCAAGGGCAATCTTATACCCGTCTTTGATCGGAAGAAGCCCGATTCCGATCCAAATCAAAATCAACGGCCACAATGCAAGAAAATCGCCGAAAGTGAAAAAGAAAATTCCGGAGATTTTGAGTAGCCAGAGGACACCGATGACAATCAGCATAATTCCCCAAAATATATATTTACGCATGGTTCTTGTTTTTACGGTTAATACTTGACAACATGATTATGACTCCTGAAACGATGAGTATCATCGGAAAGACAAATCTAGCCCAATCAATGTGCCATAATTTAGAGAAAAGCACATACATTCCAAATACAATCAGGATAATACCGATAGTTAGTCCTACGATTTTATTCCGGTCTTGTCCCTGAAAAGCATTTCCCACATTATTGATTTCGTCTTCAAGCGGGTCATTTCCATTTTCCATCGTCGGATTGGCATCGTTTTCAGCAGCGGCTTCTTGAAATCCGCCATTCTGCCTACCGGATGACGCATTGAAAACGAAGGGCTCCTGTGGCATGATAATCAGCAGAATCAAGTAGATCACTGCACCGGCACCTCCCATGAATGCGAGGAAGAAGAATAGTATTCGAAAGATGATCGGATCGACATTAAGGTATTCGCCCAAACCGCCCGCCACGCCGGCTACAATCTTGTTATTACGGCTGCGGTATAATTTTTTTGTTTCCATAATTGGTTGATATTTTGTTAAAAAAGGTAATTACTGATAAAACTTTTGACTTCCATCCGGAACAATCAGCCATAAAAGGAGGTAGAGCAGCAAACCGGATCCGCCAAGCACAAGCAAGGCTACAAAAAGCACCCTGACAATCGTCGGGTCAATAGTAAAGTATTCGCCTAATCCACCGCAAACACCGGCGATTTTCCGGTCATTTATCGATCTGTACAACTTTTTATAGTTCGTGTTATTCATAAGTTGATTCATTAACGTATTATTAAATTGTTCTCTTCCGCGTTTTTATAAAGCAATTCTATATATTGGTTGATAAACTCCGTTTTTTTCTGCTGGAGAATCATGGTTTTTGCCGCTTCGACATTTTCGGAGTTGGAGATATTATACGGTGTCGTGCTTTTATCCAATAAGACAACCAAGTAAAGATAGTTTCCCAATTTCCGCTCGATATAGCGGTTTTCATCCGTCAATTCCTCATCCAAATCCATTTCAAGCGGCAGGTCATTTTTCACGTCATCCCAAAAAATCCACGTTTGATCTTGGATAAAATATTCAATGGAGTCTGCACATATCTCTTCGATGCGCTCTTTTTCAAACATTCTTCGTTGTTCATCAAACAGGATATCCCGAAGCGGTTTCAGCACCTTTGAGCGAGGAGATAGTTTCACATAATTCAACTTCAGAATTTCTCGTTCCGCTGCAAAATCATCTTCATATTGCCGGACAAAATTCAGTAATTCGTCGTCGGAATAGGTAAATTGTGTGGAATCATTTGTCAGTTTTTGAAAAAAAGCATTTATCAACAGATCTTTACGATAATTATCCAACTCTTTTTCAAAGGTTTTCTCTCTTGTTGAAAGGTAATTGTTAGCCTCGTGAATAATGAGTTGTTTTTTCACCCAATTATCAATCAAATGATTAGCCATTTTCACACTATCTTCAAAACTCAATCCTGCAGGGAGCAACGATTCAATTTCCGAACGATATAGTTTGACGTTATGTACTTCCGCAATCGCCTGGTCATTGGAAGATCTGCATCCTATAAAAAAGATGATCGCGAGCAATAAAAGGGGAAACAATCGTTTCAATGCGTTATTTTTTCAAGATCGTTTGGAAAGCCTCACGATTGACGGTTATATTATATTTCTTTTTCAACTCACTAACCCACACTTTGTCGAGATAATCTTGGTATGCAGTAATTACAATCGCGCGTATGTTATCTAACGATTGATATTCCACAGGATTGGATCCTTTTACGGGGTAATTAGTTTTGATTTTTTCATAATAATTCACAATACCAACGCTATCTTGAATAGCTTTATTCCAAACCATTTTCGAGTTGATTTCATACAAAATCATACCATCATGGTATTCTTTCACTAGTGCTTTATATTCGGGATATTTCCGTTCCAATTGAGTTTTTTCATAATTAATGATCTCATTTTCGCAATACGCGTCAAAACGTTCGCGGATAAAATCAATCGGTGCGCCTGCATATCCCGTTCCTTGGAATCTATTCAAATAATCTAAGAAATTAGCCATTGTGATTTGCCGGTCTGCATAAGTTGCAACCACGTTAAACTTGTCTATTCCTTCTATTGCCTTCAGGTCGACATCACTATTAGAGAAAAACGCCGACGGGATATTGCTTGCCAGGAACGAGAGGAATTTGCCATTATCCACTTCTTTGTAATTATATTCCACTTTCAACTTGCTAACCAACGAACTCTTGCTCAAATGCGAGCGCGGATCGCGGCTCACCCGGGTTTTCACCATATATTTACGTTCATCATCTAAAACTACGGGATGAACTTCCACCATTTCAAGTATATGCCAGCCCAGCGTTGATGACACGGGTTTTGATATTTCGCCGGGTTTTAAATTCAAGGCCGTCTTTACAAAATCACCGGTTCTCCGATTTGGTGGGAAAGGCTGTAACTGTCCGTTATTTTCCTTGCTGGCTTCGTCCTCCGAATACTCTTGCACCAACTGTCCAAAAGCAGCTCCCTCTCTCAATTTGCGTTCAATTGCTTTCAGTTTCTCTTCGGTTGCGGCACTCATTTTACCTTCAGCGCCCAATTCGTCTGCGATAAATATTTGCGAAACAGTAATCAAGGCTACGCCAGGGATTCTATCTTGCACATAAATCAGATGATAACCGAATTGAGTTCTCACCGGCATTGATATTTCACCCACAGGCGTATTATAAGCAGCTGTTTCAAATGGATAGATCAGGTTGAATGCTGAAAAGTATCCCAAATCGCCTTTATTGCCATATTGCTTTCTCCCAGTGGAGGGATCTATGATATCCCGCACCGATCTGTCTTCTGAATATTTGATTGCCGCGTCATTGAAAGTATACTCTTTGTTTACTATTTTTTTCCTGATATCCAATGCTTTATTATATGCTTTTGCGGTGTCTGCCGGTGATGCACCCGGATCACACTCAATCAAGATATGGGAAGCCCTGATATTGTAGCGCATCCGCTCGATCGCTTCATCAACAATCTTGTCGCTCACATCTTTATCTATTAAATATTGTTGTGCAGACTGATTTTTATAAGCCTCCAACTCCATGGCAAATGCCTTGGCCGTATCTATTTGCAATGTCTTCCCCTCTTTCACTTTCAACAAAAAGTTGATGTATAAATCTAAATATTCTTCCAAGTCTTCATTTTTCGCATCTGCCAGGTTGTTATTTTTCTGGTAAGAATTGAGGAATTCGCCCAAAGTGATCACATCATCACCGATTTTCAACAAGAGTGCATTTTCTTGATATTGAGCATTTAAAAAAGTGGAAGAGCAAACAAAAAAAGCTAATAATAAAACCGAGAACAATTTTTTCATACCTGTACTTTATTGTATTATAATTGATCGCAAAAATAAAAAAAAAGCAAATCACTTGAGCGATGCAAATCACTTGAATCTATTCAAACATTTTTTCTATTTTTGCTCACTTAAAATTTAGTTCATCTTTTAATGAGTGTTATCACGCTTGGCGACAAAAAATTCATCAAATACATATCTGAATCAGAGATAGTTAGTGCTATAAACAACATCGCTGAAAAGATAAACATAGAATATCGGGATGAGATTCCGGTTGTAGTTGTGACATTAAACGGTGCGATTTTTTTCGCCGTTGATCTCATGCAACGTTTAACAATGGACATCATCGTATCATGTGTGCGTGTCAATTCCTATTCGGGAACGGAAACCACGAACAGCATTGAAAATCTGATCGGGTTGAAAGAGGATGTTGCCGGCAAACGGGTGTTAATATTGGAAGATATTGTTGACACGGGAAATACGTATCAATATTTATATGACATGCTGGTCGCAAGAGGAGCGAAAGACATAGCTATCGCGACCATGACATTCAAACCTGACGCATACAAGAAGGCGCTTCCGGTTCACTACCCCGCCCTATCTATCCCGCCCAAATTTGTCGTCGGACACGGTTTGGATTATGATGGACTTGGTCGTAACTATAAGGATATCTACCAAATTATCGAAGAAAAATAAATCACTAATCTTTTCACCTCAACATCTATTGATTGCCTATATATGAAAGCAAATCAACCATTTAACATTGTTCTATTGGGTGGCCCCGGTTCTGGAAAAGGCACGCAGGCCAAGTTGATAAAAACGAAGTATGGCTTGGAACATCTTTCCACCGGTGCACTTTTCCGCCACGAGATAGCCATTCGATCCGGAATCGGCATCATCGCTCAGCAAGCAATCGATAAGGGGAATTATTGTCCGGACAACCTTACGCTCAACATGCTAAATCAACATATCAACGCTTCCGGAAATACAAAAGGATTTATTTTCGACGGAGTTCCCCGCACCATCCATCAAGCGAAAATGATGGACGGAATCGACTATTCGCCCATCGTGCCTGTCAGCCTTGTGATTTACATCTTTGTTGAGGATGCCGAGATCGAAAAACGCATCCTTGGCAGAGCCAATGAGGAAAATCGGAGTGATGACAATCCAGAAGTGATTAAACAACGAATACGCAATTTCCACCAATTAACCGAACCGTTAATCCAATACTATTCCGAACAAAACAAACTAATGAGTGTCAATGGAATGCAGCCTATAAACGAAGTTTTCAACGCTATCGATCATATCCTTTCAACTCATGAAAATTTTGAGAATGAGCAATATTCATGTATAATATAAATTACAAATATATAGCTATTGAAGGTTGTATTGGAGCTGGCAAAACCGAACTGGCACAGCTGCTGCATCAAGATTTAGGTGGCGAAATCGTTTTGGAGCACTTTTCGGAAAACAAATTCCTCCCTCTTTTCTATCAATCGCCAGAAAATTACGCATTTCACCTTGAACTTCAATTCCTAATCGATCGTTACGAGCAAATCCTATCGTTCCAAAAACAGATAAAAAAAGGCAATCAATTTGTTATTTCCGACTATTTTTTCGACAAATCTTTCATCTTTTCAGATAACAATCTCAAAGATGATGAATTAGAGCTATACCATCGATTATTCCATTTTCTGCATAACACGCTCCAGAAACCCGACTTGGTAGTCTATTTGTATAAAAGTGCGGAACATTTGCTTCGCAACATTCGAAAACGCGGTCGTCCATACGAACAGAGCATCCAACAGCACTATTTAGAAGAAATCCAAACGAAGTATCTGGATTATTTCAACGAAACAGCGATGCACCCCATCTTGATTATCAATACGGAAGAGCTGGATTTCGTAGAGAATAAAACGGATTACAACTATATAAAATCTTTGTTATCAAATGAATATGGAAAAGAAAAGCATCTATTGAATTTTTAGTTTCCCCGTCTTATAATTTTTACAGTCACGAATCATTGCGGTTCATTTTTTTTACTATTTTTGCTCGGATTTTTTAGAAACAAAACAAACTATATACTATGAAGAAAGTTTTTCAAATTTTTTTAATTGTTGCAGCACTTTTTTTGACATTATTGGTCTTCAGAAGCATTATGCGTCCGGAGAAAGTCAAGTCGATTTATAAAGACAGGCATGACGTGATCCGCGACCGGTTGATTACTTTGCGTACGGCGCAAACAGTTTACCGAAACGAGTTTAAGAAATTCGCTTCAAGCATCGACACGCTTCACGATTTCGTTAACAATGGATTTATCACGATCGAGAAAAATGTAGGGGAACTTCCTGAAGGCATGACTGAAGAGCAGGCTTTAAAAGACGGCATATTAAAAAAAGAGATCACCAAGATCCCCGCTTCGAAAAAAATCGTTGAATTGGATCCCAATACTGAACCCTATTTGAAGAATTTCAACCTCATCCCTTTCAACAAAGGCAAAAAATTTGAAATCCAAACAGGGGAACTAACCAGCAATACTTATAAAATCCCTGTTTACAGAATAGATGTTAACGGGGAAGATATTATGGCTAATTTGGACGAAAGCATAAACCCGCCGAACACGGGAACATTCAAAAGATTTTTCAATTTTATAATGTATAGCGGTCTTGACTCTGACGATAACACGTTCAATAACATGTACATGGGATCGCTTACCGAATCAAGTACTACCGGAAGTTGGGAATAATGAACATTTTTTTATATAACCAGGCAAAATCCATTCGTATCCATTCGAATGGATTTTCTCTTTTTAAAAAAGAGAGGGGAAATAAAATTGTTAAACAAGAGTATCCGAACGTCATATTCGGCACTTTACCCGATTACGCGGCAGATTTTCTCAAACTCTCGCCAGGCGAAAGCATTGATATCATCGCTAATCTATCCCCGCCGGTACTCATCCCCACTGACTTTTTCGAAGAAGATTCTATCGAAAAGTATCTACGTATGCAATTCCCCATTTCAAAGCAAGATCATTTCTTCCATGATGTAATCGAGGATTATCATGCCGTTTATTACCTCACAGATGAAGTGGTCAACAACTTACGACGGTTAAAAACACCCTACAAAGTGATTCACCAATCCACGTTGTTGCATGGGAAGCTCGTATCGTCAGCCGATCGGGAAAAAGATACTATCATTCTGACTATTAATGATAGTAATTTCGATATCATTTTACTGAAAAACAAAAAAATACAACTAATCAACACTTTCAGGCACAGCAGTTACCATGACATCCTTTACTATCTTTTGAATACACTCAAGCAGTTTGACATCAAGCTGTCTGATATTGGCGTGCAACTCATTCAAAATGATCACAAAGGGATGCTCGCCCTATTGAAAGAATATTTTCCAAATACAAAATCTATCTCTTATTAATTTACTGATATTATGAGAATTATAAGTGGGAGAAACAAAGGAAGGCAAATCACGCCGCCGGCAAATTTACCCGTAAGACCTACTACCGATTTGGGAAAGGAGAGTCTTTTTAACATACTAAACAATTATTTTCATTTCAATCGCATCACCGTATTGGATCTTTTTGCGGGCACAGGAAATATCACGTTAGAGTTCGCCTCGCGCGAGGCCATCAGTGTTACGGCTGTCGATAATAACCACGCCTGCGTAGACTTCATCAAGAAGACCATCGACAAGTTGAATTATGACCATGTGACTGTGATCAAAGGGGATGCTTTTCAATTTACACAGCGTTCCAAACAGCAGTTCGACATCATTTTCGCTGATCCGCCTTACGATTTGGAAGGGATTGAAAAGATTATAGACAATGTTTTCAACAACAATCTTTTAAAACCCGAAGGTTGGTTAATTATGGAACATTCGCGAGCGCATGATTTTTCGCAGCATCCCAAATTTTATGAGCATCGGAAATACGGGAAGCTCAATTTTAGTTTTTTGGTAAATATGGCTGATAACGAGCTAAACGACGAATCGGAAGAGTAACATGGAGGAAAATAAGAAATTTTTGATTTTCGGATTAGGCAATGCGGAGAACAAATACACCGGCACCCGTCATAATATCGGCTTTGAAGTTGTGAATGCGTTAGCGGAAAATCTGGGCGCCACTTTCAAAAGCGATCGTTACGCATACAAGGCGGAGGGAAAATTTAAAGGCCGGAAGTTGATCCTGCTCATGCCCACCACTTACATGAATCTCAGTGGAAAAGCAGTGCGCTATTGGATGGAGCAAGAGAAAGTGGAGGCGAATCAGATTTTGGTAATCACCGACGACATCGACCTGCCTCCCGGCACTTTGCGCTTAAAAGGAAAAGGAAGCGGCGGCACCCATAACGGGCTCAACAATATCATTGAAACACTTGGTCATCAAAACTATCCGCGTTTGCGATTCGGTATCGGAAAGAACTATGCGCAAGGCTACCAAATCGATTATGTATTAGGTAAATTTGAACGAAGTGAATGGAAAGAACTGATCGAACCCGCTATTCAAAAAGCAGTGGGCGTTGTAAAATCTTTCGTCACAGCCGGCATGCAACGCACGATGGAGCAATGTAATGCCAAGGATAAACAGGAAAAAAAAGGGGAAGATAAAACCGATAAGAAAGAAGAGCATATAATATAAAGATATTGCCATGAGGAAAATATTGTTTTTTCTACTGCAAATCATGTCTTGCCTTCCTTATGTATACGCACAGGAAGCCACACCTATTGACAGCTCAAAACGCGCTATAGGCGCATTGATTGTGCAAACTGGCGAGAAAAAAACGTGGAGTGTTTACAATCCCGAGCGAGGATATTTCCAAAAAGCATTCACTGATGTCGGTGACCCTCGATTTATGATTGCCAACGAAGACGAGACTTTCAAATTCGGTATCGGTGGTTTTGTGAACGTGATCGGATTGTTTGACTTCAACGGCATGATAGAGCTATCCGATTTTGTAACTTCGCAGATTCCTGTTCCCATGGGCAGCGAAAAAGGACAATTTAGACTGGGTGCTGAAAGCTCCAGATTTAACATTAAAGTGGTCGGAAAGCCCAAGAAAGGAACCGTGATCACATATATTGAAGCTGACTTTCACGGCGCCAACAATTTACTCTTGTTGCGTCATGCTTACATATCTTACTTTGGCTTTACCATCGGACAAACGTGGTCCACTTTTATGGATTTGGAGGCAGGGCCGCCCACTATCGACTTCGAAGGGCCTAATACCCAAATCTCAATTCGTCAACCCATGATCCGATACAGTCACGATTTGACGGAAAAACTGTCGTTTTCCGTTGCGCTCGAAATGAACACACCGTTAGTATATGACTACAACAGCATTGATATCGAACACCAACGCTTCCCCAATCTTCCGCTCAATTTCAAATACAAAGACAAATTCGGGCATCTTCAATTGGCGGCGATCGCTCGTCCGATGAATTATTATGACGACACCCTATCATACAAAAGCATTACGGAATTAGGTTACGGCATAGCATTGAGCGGAAAATTCAACCTTCCGAAAAAATTCTACATCTATTTCCAAGGTGTTTACGGGAAGGGTATTGCCCAATACATCCAAGACCTTAGCTTCTCGAATCTGGATTTAGTACTTGATCCGGATCGGGTTGGACGATTAAAGACTATGCCTACTTATGGTGCGTATCTTGCCTTTCAAAAAGACTGGCTCGACAATCTATACTCTGCTATCATCTATGGTTATACTGCATTGACGGGACCTCATGCGCACGAAGCGTCGCATCTTTTTGCCCACACTCATTATGCCGCCGTCAATCTCTTTTGGGATCCGATTCCTTACGGCACCATTGGCATCGAATACCTCTTCGGTCGCCGTGTCAACCAGTCGGGTAAATCTGCCAATGCAAACCGGGTGGATTTTATGTTCCGGTATCGTTTTTAACGAAAAATGGACAAGGAGTCTCACTCAAAGTTCCTTGTCCATTTCTCCTTTTACGCAATCGTATCCTCAATGTCTTTTTTTCCGTGCCAAATCTGATGGCTCCAAAGAGAGTTGATTTCCACAGAGCAAACCAGCTACTCCTTCAGTATCCCCATTTTTTCGACAATCTTCACAGGCACAATTATCTACATAATTTTCAGGTTCGGTATAAGTAGTGATTACACCTTCGAAATTACGCAACACCACGCGATTTGGAGATTGGGATATCACATACGTGGGCATCACGGGAGTTTTGCCACCGCCACCGGGTGCGTCAACCACGAAAGTTGGCACAGCATAGCCTGAAGTATGCCCGCGGAGGTTTTCGATAATCTCGATTCCTTTGGATACCGGCGTTCTAAAGTGTTCCAACCCCATGGAAAGATCACACTGGTATATATAATATGGGCGAACTCTGATTTTCACCAAGTCGTGCACCAAATTTTTCATCACATGCACGCAATCGTTTACCCCGCGCAATAGAACGGATTGGTTACCAAGCGGGATACCCGCATTCGCCAATTTAGCGCAAGCTTCGGCTGCTTCGGGTGTAATTTCTTTAGAGTGGTTGAAATGCGTGTTAAGCCAAATCGGATGATATTTTTTCAGCATGTTCACCAAATCATCGGTAATACGTTGTGGGCAGACTACCGGTGTTCTTGTTCCCAATCGGATAATTTCCACATGTGGGATAGCTCTCAAACGCTCAATAATCGACTCCAACATCTTGTCACTCACCATCAGCGCATCTCCGCCGGAGAGCAGCACGTCTCTTACTTGCGGTGTGCGGGCAATATAATCTATCGCTTTCTGGATACGTTCAGAAGGCGATTCGGCATCAGTTTGACCAGCGAAACGGCGGCGCGTGCAGTGGCGGCAATACATTGAACACATGTCTGTGATTAGAAACAACACGCGATCCGGATAACGGTGTGTCAATCCGGGAACAGGCGAATCTTCATCCTCATGCAACGGGTCGAGCAGATCGGCGGCGGCCCGGTGGGTTTCGGCACCGGTGGGTATCGCTTGTTTCCGCACGGGACAATTGCGATCCTCGGGATCAATCAGCATCATATAATAAGGCGTGATCGCCATGCGCAAGGTCTGCAACGATTTGGCCACGCCTTCTTCCTCTTCGGGAGTCAAATTGATGTATTTTTTCAATTCGTCAAGTGTTTCGATTCTGTTTTTCACTTGCCATTTCCAATCGTTCCATTGTTCATCGGTAACGTTGGGGAAAAATCTTTTTCTGCGTTTTTCTATCTCCATATTTGGTACACTTTTTTTATACGTATAATTTTTCAAATAAAGCCCTTAATTCTTTTGATTCCCTAAGGATGTCAAGTGTCAAACCGGCATGTCCCTTCGCATAACCGTTTCCTACGATCATATTCACATCCTTTCCAACACCTTCCGCTCCCAGCGCGGCTTTCGTAAACGAAGTCGCCATAGAGAAGAAATAGATCAACCCCTCGTCTCTTGTTATCAGTATCGAAGTCATTTCTGTATTTGGCACGTTCACATTATTGATTACCACATCGCAACCGTTGTCCCCAACAATCGCTGTCACTTTGTGATAGACATCCATCACATTAGTAGCATCGGCAACAACCACGTGATGCGCCAGATTCAGGTCGGTGATTCTTTTTGCATTTTCGGGAGAATACTCCACGACAATCACTTTGCCATCTTTACCGGCATTTTTCATGGCTTGGTAAGCGCAAAGCACGCCCGATTTCCCACCCCCGCCAATAATACAAACGGTATCTCCGTTTTTCACCAATCGATCAACCTGTGCCGGCGCACCGGCCACATCCAATGCGGCAAGTGCCAATCTTTCGGGAATATCGTCCGGCAAGATGGCAAAAATACCGCTTTCGAAAAGGATCGCCTGCGCATTCACATCCACTTGATCGTGTTCGGCATCGAGATGTGTAATCTCGTTCAATTTCAAAGGAGTAAGTGACAATGATACCAAAGTCGCTATCTTGTCTCCTACTTTCACGCCGGATTCTTTGGGAAACTGCCCACCAATCTCTTTCACCACGCCAATCAACATGCCGCCGGAACCGGTCACTGGATTTTGCATTTTCCCTCGTTCGCCTACAATATCATAGATCATCTTCTTCATCTTCTCCGCGTCATCGCCACACGCCTGTCTTATCTGCGTGTAACTTGCCGAGTCGATATTTAGGGTTATCACATCGATAAGTATCTCATTGTCATAAATCTCCATGCTGTTATCCAAACGAAGTGCCGGCTGGGGAAGTGTCCCCTTCGGTTCTATCACCCGATGTGTTCCATACTTACAACCTTGTTTCATAAAAAGCCTTAATTTTTAATAGTTTACAAAATAAAATCACTCTAAAAAAATGACGTGCAAATATAGCGAGAATATAGTAACGACAATCAGAATATGGAAGAATAACTGTCAGTGAATTATTTTTTCATCCCATGCTTTCTTTCAGATAAAAATGTATTTTTGCAAACATTTTATGGAGAAAAGATGAAAAATGTTAAATTAGCAGGCAGATATGCGAAAGCACTTTACGATTTCGCCGTTGAAAAAAACCAAATTGAACAAGTTCACCAAGACGTCTTACATATCATGGGGGTATTGAAACTCAACCATAACCTATGCGTAGTGATTGAAAGCCCCATAATACAACAATCCAGGAAAGTTAAGATTTTTACCGACATTTTTAAAGCAGAAGTCACTGATGTGGTGTTCGGATTCCTCAAACTGATCATCGAGAAGAAAAGAGAACCTGAATTATCGCTCATTTGCGAGGAGTTTATCAAGTTATATTATAAACATCATAACATTGTGACAGCGCAACTCATCACTGCACAACAGGCGAGTGATAACATCATAGAGAAATTACGGAAGATCATCGAAGAAAAGATGAAGGCAAACGTGAAAATACAAACGGTCATTAAACCGGATATCATGGGCGGGTTTATAGTAAAAATCGAAGATTTCATTTATGACGCCAGTGTCATTCGACATATCAACGAATTGAAGCGTGAGTTCTCGCAGAACATGTACCAAGCCGGAATTTAAGAAAAACAAATCAATATAATATAAATAGATAGATCATAAAGTATGGCTGAAATTAAACCCTCTGAAGTAACAGCGATTTTACGTCAACAATTAATCGATCACAATTTCCAGTCCGGATTAGAGGAGACTGGCAGTGTCCTCATCGTTGGTGACGGTATCGCCCGCATCTATGGGCTACAAAATGCCCGTTCAGGCGAATTAGTGGTTTTTGAAAAACCCAACATCACGATCATGGGGATCGTGCTCAATTTAGAAGAAGATAATGTGGGAGTTGTATTGTTAGGCGACTCCAAAGAGATCAAGGAGGGCGACCTTTGCCGCCGTACCGGCCGCATCGCGTCCATCAATGTGGGTGAAGGTCTGTTAGGCCGCGTAATCAACACGTTGGGCCAACCTATCGATGGAAAAGGAGAAATTGAAGGCACATTGTATGAAATGCCTATCGAGCGGAAAGCTCCCGGTGTTATATTCAGACAGCCTGTGAAAGAACCGCTCCAAACCGGATTGAAAGCCGTTGACGCCATGATCCCGGTCGGAAGAGGACAACGCGAGCTGATCATCGGCGACCGTCAAACCGGAAAAACTGCCATCGCCATTGACACCATCATCAATCAAAAAGAGTTCTACGAAAAAGGAGAACCGGTTTATTGTATTTATGTAGCTGTAGGTCAAAAAGGTTCGTCCGTTGCCAATATTGTGAAAACGTTAACCGAGAGCGGAGCGATGAATTACACGGTAGTACTCACGGCGACCGCTTCAGATCCGGCAGCAATGCAGTTTTACGCTCCTTTTGCAGGGGCTGCCATCGGCGAATATTTCAGGGATACCGGTCGTCCGGCATTGATTATTTATGATGATTTATCTAAACAAGCGGTTGCCTATCGCGAAGTTTCCTTGCTGCTTCGCCGCCCCCCGGGACGCGAGGCATATCCTGGTGATGTATTCTACCTGCACTCAAGATTGCTGGAAAGAGCAGCCAAAATCATCGAATCCGACGAGATTGCAGCACAAATGAACGATCTTCCCGACGTACTTAAGCCGATGGTGAAAGGGGGTGGATCACTCACCGCTCTTCCAATTATCGAAACACAGGCCGGTGACGTGTCCGCTTATATCCCCACCAACGTGATTTCAATTACAGATGGGCAGATATTCCTCGAAAGCTCCTTGTTTAACGCCGGTATCCGCCCTGCTATCAACGTTGGTATTTCGGTATCGCGGGTGGGTGGTAACGCGCAGATCAAATCCATGAAAAAGATCGCGGGCCGTCTGAAACTTGACCAAGCGCAATACCGCGAGTTGGAATCTTTCTCCAAATTCGGCG
Source organism: Bacteroidales bacterium OttesenSCG-928-B11 (assembly GCA_030267125.1). GTDB lineage: Bacteria > Bacteroidota > Bacteroidia > Bacteroidales > WCHB1-69 > JAGVVH01. The sequence goes on along the minus strand of JAJDJJ010000010.1, from coordinate 26,307 downwards.
CCGATGTGGATCAAGCAACCAAGAACGTGCTTAATGCCGGTGCAAGAAACGTGGAAATTTTGAAACAACCCCAATACACTCCTTATAAAGTGGAAGAACAAATCGCGATTATCTATTGCGGTGTAAACGCCCTGCTCCAAAAAGTTCCGGTTAACAGAATCAGAATGTTTGAGTTAGAATATCTTGACACGCTGAAAGAGAGACATGCTGACATCCTCGAGAAGATCAAAAGCGGTGACCTCAGTGACGAAGTCGCAGCCAGTCTCGAAAAAATTTGCAAGGAAATAGTCACAAGATACGAAGCTTAAGCTCTTAGATTATGGGGAATTTAAAAGAGATCAGAACACGGATAGCATCCGTTGGTTCCACGCAAAAAATCACCAGCGCCATGAAACTGGTGTCCGCGGCGAAACTGAGACGCGCGCAAATGTCGATTCAAAGCCTCCGGCCTTACGCCAACAAAATGAACGACATCCTTTGCAACCTTTCTGATTCCATCGAAGATGCAAGTGAGTTTCCACTGCTCGAGAAACGCAAGGAAGAGAAAATCGTTGTCGTGGCAATCACTTCTAACCGCGGACTGTGCGGCGCTTTCAATTCCAGTGTCATTAAAGATGTAACTTCAATTATCACAAAGGAATACGATGCGCAAGATCAAGACGGCAATTTGGAAATTGTATGCATTGGCAAAAAAGGACACGAACAATTAGCGAAGAACTATAAAATCAGAGCTTTTAACGAAACCTTGACCGACACGCCTTCTTTCAGTGAAGCGGCAGCCATCGCAGAATCGTTGATGAATGACTTTCTAAACAAAAAGATCGACAAAGTAGTTGTGGTTTACAATCAATTTGTGAACGCCGCCACGCAAAAGATCACCCAAGCCACTTTCCTGCCCATACAAAGCCTCGAAGCAGAGGACAAGTGCCAATCCAACTATCTATTTGAACCCTCGAAAGGCGAGTTGTTGAATGAACTGATCCCCAAGATTTTGAAGTTGCAATTCTACAAAATGGTAATCGATTCGATCGCCTCCGAACATGGCGCCCGCATGACCTCCATGGCAAAAGCCACCGACAATGCTTCGGATATCCTTAAAGAGTTGAAACTCAAATACAACAATGCCCGCCAATCTGCTATCACCACGGAGTTGCTTGACATCATCAGCGGTGCAAATGCCCTTGACGGCTAAAACTGTGCCTTGGACAAATCGTTGAAAAATGCCGGATAGGACTTCTTGACCGCATCCACCGCATCAAATTCAACAATATTATATAATGAAAAGAGAGAAAAAGCCATGATGATCCGATGATCATTGTGGCTTTTAAATTTCAGGTGCCGCTTTTCGGGAAAAATATGCGGATTAATTTCCATAAATCCTTGTTCCTCAGAATATTTAATATGTGCAAACGGCGCTAACCCTTGGATGATAATATCACTTCGACGAGATTCTTTCTGATTCAAATTTTCAATACCCGCAAGAATGAATGATTTTTGAAGACAGATCGACAAAACACTTAACAACGGCGCAGTATCAGGATTGTTTCGCAAATCAAATTCAAACCGGCTATCCGCAAAAACGCGCTTCTTATTTGTTAACAGAGCACTTTTCCCATCAAATTCTGTGCAAACATTTAATTTTTCGAACCATTGCGCAATGATACTGTCGCTTTGCCGGCTATCCGCTTTCAAATTAGGCAAGGTTACAGAAGATCCGGGAGATAAAGCCACGTAGCAATACCAAAATAGCGCCGAACTCCAATCGGCTTCTATATCACTGATTGATAGTGTATTTTTATTAATTCCATCCATCACGCTCCGAGTCATTTCAATGTATTGCGATGATGGCGGGTTGTCGGGGATGATTTCTAACTTCTCTAATCCTACTTTCGATGATGACAACAACAACGCGGAGGCAAACTGGCTGCTTTTCTGAGAATCAATTGTCATTTTTGCAGCGTGCAGCTCCTTTCCTGTAACAAAAATCCCCTCTTTTTTGACGGTGATATCCGCACCAATGGTTTGCAAAGCTTCCACTAGTGGCGTGATCGGTCGCATTAAAAGTCGATCGGTTCCGGTTAGCATCCAATTGCCGGGAGTAGTGGCGAGTATCGGCAAAAAAAAACGAAATGCTGCTCCGCAATCTTCCACGTCAATCGTAACATAATCTGTTAAATTTCGACATTTATCAAGAATCTGCAGATTACGATGAACAAGTAGCACATCATTCGCTTCATGGTCCGAAATGGGTAGAATGGTTTTCTTTTGTACGTAATAATACATGAGGTAACGGATCATCAAACTCTTGGAATTGGGGAGTTTAATAATCAAGGGGGAATCGGTTCTTTTCCGGAAGTCTATAGTCATACTATTCTAAAATAAAAACGTCAATTTAGCGGGTCAGACAAATTTTTATTGTTGTTGATAAAACTGTGCGAAAGTAGTATTTTTTTGTGGTTCTACCGGGCATTTCGTAACACTTTTTTCGCTATATTTGTATTCTATTTATATAAAACTATTATATTGATTATGAGTGAATTAGAAAAAGAAAAAATGCAAAATGACGCATACAGTGCGGATAATATTCAGGTACTGGAAGGTTTAGAAGCGGTTAGGAAGCGCCCCGCCATGTATATTGGCGATGTGGGCGAGCGCGGTTTGCATCATTTAGTATATGAAGTGGTTGACAATTCCATCGACGAAGCTCTCGCCGGCTTTTGCTCAAATATCGAGGTTACTATACATGAAGACAACTCTATATCCGTGCTGGACAACGGCCGCGGGATCCCTGTGGACTACCATGAGAAAGAGCAACGTTCAGCATTAGAGGTGGTACTCACCGTATTGCACGCAGGCGGTAAATTCAACAAAGATTCTTACAAGGTTTCCGGTGGTCTGCACGGCGTGGGGGTCTCCTGCGTGAACGCACTTTCCAAAAAACTGCGCGCCGATGTGTACAAAAATGGCATCCATTATACGCAAGAGTACGAGTACGGCACCCCGTTATATCCGATCAAAGAGGTAGGTCCTACCGATTATCGAGGAACAAAAATTTGGTTTCTTCCCGATGATTCGATCTTTATCACAGACCATTACAAATACGACACACTCAGCACCCGCCTTAAAGAATTGGCTTTTTTAAATAAGAGGATAAAATTAAGTATTACTGACCTGCGGGAGAAGAACGAGGCTGGCGAAGCGAAATCGCAAACATTTTATTCCGAAGAGGGCTTAAAGGATTTTATCAAATATTTGGATGGCGGTCGCGAGAAAATCATGGAAACGCCAATATATATGGAAGGTGAGAAAAATGGCGTGCCTGTGGAAATCGTAATGCAATACAACACCTCATTCACTGAAAATATCCACTCTTACGTAAACAACATCAATACTATAGAGGGTGGCACACACTTGACCGGTTTCCGCCAAGCGTTAACCCGGACTTTGAAAAAATATGCCGAAGAGAGCAAGATGCTCGATAAATTGGAAAAACAAAAAATAGAGATTTCCGGCGATGATTTCCGCGAAGGACTTACGGCAATCATTTCCGTGAAAGTGGCGGAGCCTCAATTTGAAGGACAAACGAAAACGAAACTCGGCAACAACGAGGTATCGGGAATCGTGAATCAGATGGTGGGTGAGATGCTGACCTATTATCTGGAAGAGAATCCGAAAGACGCCAAAGAGATTGTGAATAAGGTGGCTTTAGCTGCAACCGCACGCCACGCCGCACGAAAAGCCCGTGAATTAGTTCAGCGCAAAAGTGTTTTTAGCGGCGGCGGACTTCCTGGAAAGCTGTCCGATTGTTCATCCAAAAACTCCGATATATGCGAACTTTTTTTAGTCGAAGGAGACTCGGCAGGCGGAACGGCGAAACAAGGTCGTGACAGCCACTATCAAGCGATCCTGCCTCTGCGAGGAAAAATCCTCAATGTGGAAAAAGCGATGCAACACAAAATATTCGAAAGCGAAGAGATTAAGAACATCTATACCGCACTCGGTGTAACCATTGGGACAGAAGAAGATAGCAAGGCTTTAAATCTTGAAAAGCTACGTTACAACAAAGTCATTCTCATGACCGATGCCGATGTCGATGGCAGCCACATCGACACATTGATTTTGACATTTTTCTTCCGTTACATGAAAGAATTGATCGAGAAAGGACACGTTTACATCGCCACCCCCCCACTCTATCTTGTAAAGAAAGGAAAAGAAGAGCATTACGTATGGGATGACGCGGAACGCAACCGCTTAATGGAAGAATTGAAAATGAAACATCCCGTTGGACAAGATCCTCATTTACAACGTTACAAAGGTTTGGGCGAGATGAACGAAGACCAATTATGGTCAACAACAATGGATCCCAGCACACGCATGTTGCGCCAAGTGATGATCGAAAACGCCACCGAAGCCGACCGTGTTTTCTCCATGCTGATGGGTGATGAAGTTCCCCCAAGACGCGAGTTTATCGAACAAAACGCTACTTACGCAAATATCGACATTTAGCAATTAGAAACAATATGGAAGCACAAGAGCCAATCATCTATCTTAAAGATATCGACATCTATCAAAAAAACATATTGATACTCCCGAAAATCAGTATGAGCATCAAGCAAGGTGAATTTGTCTATTTGATCGGGAAAACGGGCAGCGGTAAGTCTTCCATCCTGAAGGTGTTGATTGCCGACCTTCCGCCGCGTGGCGAAACAGCTAAAATTGTGGGGTACGATCTGAAAAAAATCAAACCGAAACAGATCCCCTATCTCCGGCGAAAAATGGGTTTTGTATTTCAAGACTATCAATTGCTCTCCGACAAAACAGTACACGACAACCTGATGTTTGTATTACGAGCAACTCGTTGGAAAGACCGTAATGCAATGGAAGACAGGGTTAAAGAGGTGCTTGAGTTGGTGGATCTTGCCACAAAGGATTTTAAATACCCGCATCAACTTTCCGGCGGAGAACAGCAACGGGTTTGTATCGCACGGGCTTTGTTGAATAAACCGGAGATGATCCTGGCCGATGAGCCTACCGGCAATCTCGACCCGATCACTTCCGAAGAGATCTTCAAAATCATGCACGACATCAACAAAACAGGGACTACCATATTGATGGCTACGCACAACTTCTCCATGATAGACCGCTTTCCTTCACGCACCATCTGCATCGAAGGCAATGAACTCATTGATTCGCTTGTATAATGCTGTCCGTTCTGATTCCGGTCTACAATTGGGATGTCCGCGCGTTTGTCAACGAGTTGCACCGCCAATTAGAATCGGAAAATATACCGTATGAAATAGTCATAGAAGATGATACTTCCGAAGAGAGGTATCATCTTCTTAATTCATCACTTCCTAAACTTCCCCACACTTCATATTGTAAAAATGAGATTAATTTGGGACGGTCGAAAATTAGGAATAGCCTCATCTCAAAATCGCAGTACCCCTACTTGTTACTCATGGATTGTGATGCAGGGATTGTTTCACCGGATTTTATCCATAATTACATCAAAGCGATTCGGAAATTTTCCACAAAGGATAACTTTGTAATCTCCGGTGGGGTAGTCTATCGCCCCGAAAAACCGGAACAAGACTATATGTTGCGTTGGAAATACGGTCGCAAGAAGGAGGAAATTCCCGCTAAGAAAAGAAACACACATCCATACAAATCTTTCACGCCTTTCAATATATTAGCCACGAAAACCATTTTTGAGACACTCCGTTTTGATGAGACATTCAGTAGCTATGGCCATGAAGACACCGTATTTGGCTATCAGTTGCAAGAGGCTGGTGTCCCGCTCCTCCATATCGACAATCCGCTTTTCCATGACGGCTTGGACAAAAACGAAGTCTATCTTCAAAAAATCGAATGTGCCGTAGAAAACTTAATCCGTTTAGCCGCAGACCCGTCCGTTCCACCCAAAGCATTCGATGACATTCGTTTATACAATTTCCACCGCAAATTAAAGGCGCTAAAGCTCACCTCCATCTACCGTTTGAAATACCGCATTTTCAAAAAAATAATCCGCCAAAGGATTATTAAAAAAGGCGATTTAATCTGCTTGGATTTGTACAAATTGGGGAAAATAATTGGTGATGAATAAAACATCTTTCCTCCTATTCGTATTGGTAATATTGTTTACAATCATTTGTAATTTTCCACTTCTTTAACAGCTGACCATTAAGAGTTGAACTCGCCGGATCGGTGATTTTATCCCAAGACAATACAGTGCAACTGCTCTCAAGTAGCACCACCTTGTCGTTCGACTCCGCAATTTTCTTTAACGCCAACTTTTCACATTCATTTTCCCTAAATCCAGGCCGGTCCGCATTTGAAAAAATAAAAGTAAAACCAACTATAAGCACAAGGTATACATACTTATTCTTCCCTCTGAAGTATTTTAACAACTGCCAGCTTGACTTCGCATAGATGAAAATCAATCCGATTGTTATGGGCATAATGGTATCGTAACGCAGTATATTAGGGCGATAATCCTTGTAACCGCCTAATGGCAATAGCAAAATATAGCATAATGAAAATAAGCCGATCCATCCGAACAAGTGAAGCGTTTTTTCATGTTCCGCACTACGATTTTTATAAAGAAGAAACAAATTTAGACAAACCATGATGAGCAATATTGGATATCCAATCTTTTGAGTTATAATTGCAATTATCCCTTTTGGTATTCTTGAATATCTCTCTATAATTGATACCGTTTCCCCTGAAAATATCGAATTATTTACACCAATATACAAAGCATACAAACTGAGCAGGCTAACGAAACCGAAGAAGAAAAGATACGTTTTCGGAATAATCCGAAAGAGCTGAACAACTCTTTTGCTAAAAGTCAGGTTTTTATCTGTCTTCAAGTAGTTCTTTATCCCAAACAACAGTGTGATTATCAATATAACCCCGGGATTTAAAGCTCCATCAAAAACGACATAAACAGCCAATGCAAAAACCAAAACTCTTACAATCCATTTTTCCATTAATGCGGTTTTATAAACAGAATCATAGAAAAATGGCAGATAAAACAATAGCAGAGCTGCACAAGGCAATGCGTAAAAAAAAGTATAAGTTGTGGAAGGGTCAATAATCCCCATGTAACTTCTGTATCCATTTGCTTGAAAAAGTGGAATAATAAGAACTGCCGCTATCAGAAAATCAGAATTGCATATTTTACGCTGTCCGATTATATAAAAAGCCAACAGTGTCAGGATTAAAATTTGAATAAGTGTTTTAGCAATCGCACAAGCCAAATATACACTGTCGATAGGTGAGACAAAATGTTGAAGCCAAAGTGGCACATTGTTGAAATACGTATAAAATGTCCAATGTGCAAAATAGCGATTCGGATTGGGATAAACCGCATTTTCTGTTATGACAGATATTCCAAAAGGGTCTTTTAAGATTTGTTCAACATCTTTAGCAGGAACAATTCCGCCTGCCATATCACCATCTAACGGCGTATTATAGTATTGCAAAAAAGAATATGTCAAATCTGCCAATAATAATACGAATAGAAAATAATAGAAATATTTTTTGTGCATCTTCGACTTTTTCATCCCACAAGATGGGAAAATAGTTGCCGTTTTTTACAAATTTTCCATGACGAATTTCGTCAACTTCACATACAGATGATATCGGGCATTCCCTCCGTTGATGAAATGATTCATATTGGGATAAAAGAAATGATCGAAATGCTTGTTGTTTTCAATCAAAGCAGTAGTCAAGTCGGCCGCATTCTGGAAATGAACGTTATCATCGGTCATCCCGTGAACAAGGAGATAGCTCCCTTGCAACTTATCGGCGTGAAAAATCGGAGAATTGTCATCATAACCGCTGGGATTTTCCTGCGGGGTCTGCAAGAAACGCTCGGTGTAGATATTGTCATAGTAGCGCCAGTTGGTCACGGGTGCCACTGCCATAGCCATCTTGAAGAGACCTTCTCCCTTAAACATCGCTAACGAGGAGAGATAACCGCCGAAACTCCAGCCCCAAATCCCGATCCGCTTTGCATCCACGTAAGGAAGTGCTCCCAGATAGCGCGCTGTTGCCAGCTGATCCTCCGCCTCCAATTTACCCATCTGCTTGTACACCGATTTCTTAAACGCATCGCCCCGTCCGGCAGTGCCGCGACCATCTACGCAAACCACCATGTAGCCTTTCCGAGCAAGTAACTGATACCAAGCCATATCATAACTTCCCATCCATGAATTGCGCACCTGTTGCGATCCCGGACCGCCATACACAAACATCAACACCGGATATTGCTTTTTTTCATCGAAATTCACCGGCTTAATCATCCAGCCATTCAACGCGACTCCTTGATCTGTAGTAAACGAAAAGAGCTCTTTATTCACAAAAGCATACTCTTTGATGGTCTTGTTTAGCCTTTCGTTATTCTGCAATTCCCGTACCATTTTGCCATCATTCTTCCGTATTGAATAGATCGGCGGCGTTGCAATGTCCGAATAAACATTCAAGTAATAGTTCATTGTGGGATTGAAACTCACACTGTTCCAGCCTTTTCCATCCGTGATCATTTTCTTTTTCTTTCCATCAAAATTGATAACGTAAAGATCCTGATTTAGCATTGCCGCTTCATTGGATAGGTAATAGATCAGTTTTTTCTTTTTATCAATACCACAGATTTCCGCCACTTCCCAATCCCCTTTCGTGATCTGTGTGATTACACCACCAAAATCGATTTTATAAATATGTCGATAACCATCTCGTTCAGAAGCCGCTAACATGCTTTTGCTATCATCTAAAAAGATTAAGTTATCGTCTTCTACCTCCACCCAGCACTTATTTTCATCGGTGAAAACCACATCCATCTTCTTCGTTTGCAAATTGTAGCGGATCAACTCCATTTTATTTTGGTGACGATTCAACTTCATCACAATCAGATCGGCGGCATTCGGCAACCAATAGATTCTTGGAAAATAACAATTGCTATTGTCGCCAAGGTCGAGTTTTACAGTCGTAGCAGTTTGGATATCATAAATAAAGATATCCACCAGTGAATTATCCTCACCGGCTTTCGGATATTTATATGTATAATCCTCCGGATAAAGCTGCCCGTAGTAAGTCATTGAGAACTCTTTCACCTTCGATTCATCAAAACGCATATATGCCAGTTTTGTGCCGTCGCCCGACCATTCAAACGCTTTTGCCAAGCTCAGCTCTTCTTCATACACCCAATCCCCCATTCCGTTGATAACATGATTGATACTGCCATCCGTGGTCACGGTATGTTCTTTGCCTGTTGTTAAATCTTTCAGGAAGATATTATTATCTCGCACAAATGCCACTTTCGTTCCATCGGAAGAGAAAGTTGCAAAACTCTGCTTTCCTAATGTTGTATCTGCAAGCAGTACTATTTCTTTCGTCGTCAAGTCATACACATAATAATATGCTTTTGAAGAACGTCGATAGATCGACTCCAGTTTCGTTGCCAGCAATAGCTTTGTTTCATTTTTATCAAACTGGTAATCATCAATATCATCAAACTTCACTCGATTCAAAGTTGCCTGCTGCAAATCGCGGGCGGTGAAGATATTTCCCACTTTTTCCCCAGTCTCGAAACTGTGTTTTTCAATACCATTCCGAGTAATGACGCTGTAAAAATCACCGGAGTTCATATTGTCGAAACCCGGCACTCCCCGCGGTGCAAATTTGTAGTTTATCCAAATATCCTCGACCGTGATCTCCTTTTGAGCGGAAAGAGTTAGCACAAAAAAAGTTAAGAAAAGAATGAATGATAATGTTTTTTTCTTCATAGTTTATTGTTTTTGTCTATTGCAACAAGATCTGTTTTTATAAAATATGCGAATTTCCGGCAGTATTGCTTCTATTTAAACGCTGTTTCCGCCAATCCATCACCACTCAACGCTAAGCGTTGCAGGTAACCGGGGACTTCCTTGCCCATCAATTTATCCACATAGATTTTGGCCAAATATTGCCCGAGCATAAAACCATGACCGCGCATCCCGATCAACAGGCCATTTTCAGGATCGACGATGTAGCGTGGTTCCACGTAATAACCGGCCCAGAAAGCTTGAAATCCTACCGCTGACAACTCGGGGATCCAATCAGAGAAGACTTCGGCACAAATTTCCGCAAATTCTTTTGTGTTAATTTTCATATCCTTGTCCGATTCCTGCCCATCGGTTGCGGGAGAAGCACAACCGATGATTTGACCCGTTTCTTGCAATTGTTGACCATAAACCGCCGAGAACCCTTTATAATTCCGACGATCAATCAACATATCCAATGCTTCGCCATTCAATCCCAACATAGGCAGACGACGGGTAATAAACGCCTGATGTCTAACCGGATATAATCCCGCTTCTAAACCAAGCTGGTTAGCGAACTTCGCGGCCTCTTGCCCCAAAGCATTGGCAAAATGCGCACAATGATATTCAATATACTCTTTGTCGTGGGTTTGCACCAATGCGATAAAACCGGTATCGGATTTCTGTACTTCCAACAAATGGCAATCTTCCAGCACAATCCCTCCATTCTCAATTCCAATTTGGCGGATCGTGTCGATTACCAACCCGGGAGTAGCCTGCCAACATCCGCGGGTGATCAATGCCGCCTGATATTTATCCTGATTCGGATTAAAATAAGGGGAGATCTTTTTGCGGAAATCAGCTTTGTCCACCATATAGGCATCCGACCAAGCCATAGAAGCCTCTAAAGCCCGGTACGTCTCATTGTCGTGTGCAAATCCCACATAGTGAATCGGTTTGAAGTTGATATTGGATTTATCCTGCAACTCTTTAAATATTTGCAGATTATGTTTGGATATATCCGCAATCTCCGGCATAGAGAATGCCGGACGACCACCGGCAATGTTACGCCACGACGAACCTCTCCCCGAATTACACATCACCACTTTTTTGCCACTTTCCGCAAAATAACGGAAGAGTGCGCTACCGGCAATTCCGCCACCAGCCACAAAAACTTCACAATCTATACGCTTTGTTTTCTTATTCCTAAGATCGGTTATAAGAACAGGTGTTTTATCGTTCGGATATAAATCACTCATTGTCAATTGGCTGGATAACGGACCTCGCGGGGAAGCATCACCAACCACCAAAACGCCTTTGGTTCGTAACAGTTGTTTTACTCGCGGAATACAACGTTTTCCGCGACAAGCACCCATACCCACGCGGGTGATATGCTTCAATTCATCCACCGAGATCATATCGCGGTTGCCTATCGCCGCCATGATCTCATCCACCTGAACGTCATCACAATGGCAAACATAAACCGGCGCTTTTTCTGTACTTTCAACAGTTGTTGTATTCAGCGGTTTTGGAAATCTGTCCTTTGCTATAAAACCGGTGATCGTGGTTAACATTTCTCCTTCAACATCCACTGCTTTCACTCGGGCAACGTTCGTTTTATTACTCTTAACCGTAATTTTCTCTATCACGCCCTCTCCTACCCGTTCGCCGCTGTCATTTATCAAAAAGACTTCCGTTCCTTCGGCAACCTCGTATTCAAACGGTAGGAAAAGCCAGTTTTTCTTTAAGTTATATCCAAAAATCGCTAATCCCGGACAGCGCGAAACGCAATCCATGCAACCGATACACTTATCGTAATCAACCATCGGCACCGCCGAGGTGGAATTTTTAACAATCGCTCCATATTGGCAAGCGAAAGCACATGGGTTGCAAGCGAATCCATACAAACAATCGGTAACTACGAAACCTTTGGACTCCATCCGTTCCGGCGAAGGCTTGCGAGGCTGTTCCAATAATCTTACCGGATGCTGTTGCGAATCGATATAATCGCGGGAGATAGCCAGATAATCATCATAATTAACACGTTTCCCGAGTTGCATAGCAATTTCCATCGCCGCTTGTTTTCCGCGGAGCACGGCGCAAGTTCCCTCTCCCACGCGCACGGCATCACCAACGCCCCATGTATTCAGTCCGAAAACCGTCTTGCCTTTCACCAACAGTGCGTCATCGGGAATTAATCCGGTGCAGATGTTAATCACATCAATGTCATGGATGATCATTTCCGTGCCGGGTATCGGCTTGAAATTCTCACATTTAGCGATCACTGCGCCGGTGATTCCGGTACGGTCTTCGTTAGGAATCGCCCTGATGAGCGTATGCGACGTGATGATGGGGATACCCAGACGGCGCACACGGTTGGCTTGCACCGGGAAACCGCCTTCTCGGTCCATTCCCTCCACAATCGCAACCACTTCCGCTCCGGCCTGCATCGCTTGGTAAGAGGTTAGGTACCCGATATTCCCCGCACCAACAGAGAGTATGCGTTTGCCTAACAGTGTGTGCTCCATATTCATCATCTTCTGCACTACGGCAGCGGTGTAAACGCCCGGCAAATCGTCATTTTCGAACGCCGGCATGAAAGGCACCGCGCCGGTTGCCACCACGAGGCACTCGGCATCAATATAATATATAGCATCTGTTTCCAAATTCTTCAGCGCAACACGCCGACCTTCCAACACATCCCACACCGTGCTGTTGAGCATGATGCCGGTGTGATCCTCGCCTGCCAATGTCTTCGCAATGTCAAAACCGCGCATACCTCCGAAACGAAGCTCTTTCTCAAAAAAGAAAAATTGGTGTGTCTGCATGTTAAACTGACCACCAATACTATCATTATTATCGACCACTATGTTTGGAATATCCCATTTGTTGAGTTCCTCGCGACAAGCTAATCCTGCCGGTCCCGCTCCAATAATGAGAACCCTGGTTTTATACAATTCAATATTTTTGTCTTTGCCGGGTTTTACCGGATGCGGCAGGTAATCGTGTGGTATTTCCTCTACTTTTGCCACATTATCCACTTTCGTGATACATATCCGCTTAATCTGTCCATCCACCAACATTTCGCATGCGCCGCACTTTCCGATTCCACACTCCAAGCTACGCTCGCGCCCCTCGAGGCTATGGCTGTGTACCGGCAATCCCGCCTGATGCAACGCCGCCGCAATCGTATATCCTTTATGGCCAGTAATTTCCCGACCATTAAACTCAAAAATCACCTCCTCGCTTTGGGGAATATCTAAAATCGGATGTCTCTCTATTTTTCGCATTTTCGTTTATATTTGGTTTCAATTTGCTTTTTTCAAAAACGAGGGCAAATTTAAGAAAAAAATAATGCGATAAACGGAAAGCGAGGATCTGCAATCACCTTTTTTCGGCACTACATGCTATTCACGCAAACTGCCTATTAATTCGGATTTTTCAAAAAAGCCTACCGTGGCATCGATCATTTTTTTGAAATGACCGGTCTGTGTGTGTTGGAAATGCGTCTCTTTACTGGCCCATCGTTCAAAAAGCAAGAAGTCATTTTCATTATTAAAGGATTGATAGAGCGCATATTCCAAACACCCGTTTTCTTGCAATGTAGCTTGTTGGCATTCGTTAAATAGGCGGAGATAAGCCTCGCGGTATTCAGGCTTTACTTTTTTTAAAACGTTTAGAATGAGTTCCATTTTTTAGAGGCAAAAATAGCGGTTTTAAGGGTGTCCGGAAATGAGGACAACAAAAAAATAACGAAAAGATCATATCATTCATCATCTACCACCTCACTTGTTACTTTTTCATTATTTTTACGTCCTATTATTGGATTTAAAATACATCAATATGAAAAACAAATTATTCATTGCAACAGTTTGCATTATAACCTTTTGCCTTACAGGATGTTCTTTCACTCACACATCAACCGTGCAGTTGACAGGAGATAAAAACATCATCGAAACGAACATTCCGGTTACGGATTTCGATCAGATTTCGTGCGAATTTCCTGTCAAGGTTTTGTATACGCAGTCAAAGGACAATTTTTCCGCTGTGCTAAAAACCGACGCCAACATTTCTCCCTACCTGGATATTTTCATCGAAAAAGGAGTGCTTCATATCCGAGTAAAGAGAGGAAGCGAATTTCGAAACACGTCTTTGCGTCCATCAATTTGCGAGCTGACGACCAACTCTTCGGTGTTGAATACAATTGCCATCTCCGGTAGTGGGGTCGTAAATGTGGCCTCTCCGTTCAATAGCCGATCTATCACTTCCTCTATTGCGGGTTCGGGTCAGGTCAACTTTTTGTATGATGTTATTGCGGATCAATTCAGCACCAACATATCCGGATCTGGCAAAGTTTCCGCATACAAATTGCAAGCGAAAACCGTCAGTCTCAATGTCAGCGGTTCCGGCGAAGTATTTATCGATGAGATCTACGCTGATAATTTCAAAGGCAGAGTTGCGGGTTCCGGAAATATTGAAAGCAACACGCTCAACGCCCATAATATCTCTAACGAATTGAGTGGTAGCGGAACTATTTTGAATGGCAAAGTAAAGAGCGAGTCCATCAAATACATGATCAGCGGCAGTGGCGCCATACGTTCCGAGGGTGTGGCCAAGGAAGCCACGTATGCCATCGCCGGTTCCGGCAGGGCAGAAACCAACAATCTGGTTGTAGGTCAAGCCAACAGCTCTATCAGCGGAAGTGGCCGGGTTTACGTGACCGCTACCGACCGGATCGACTCCAAGGTAGTGGGCAGCGGTCGGGTATTCTACAAAGGTCAACCCAAAGTGATCAACAACACCGTTTCCGGCAGTGGCGGTGTAAGGGAGATGTAAATCCAAAAGACTTTACATCCTCATAAAAAAGCTCGATAAATTTTGATCCCGATCAATATTCAATTTCTTCCGTATTGAATACCTGTCACTCTGTTTTAACTCGGCTATAATGTGTGAAAGCATTATGGTGTGAATCCGGCGATGATCAGAATTGCAACCGGATATTTTGCTATCAAAAACAATCGGTTACCAATGCCAATCGCTCCCGGATCCACCCGCAAACTGACAGCAAAAAGCCACCCGGTTGAGAGTGGCTTTTAGTTTAGGTATATTCAACTGTTGCAGATTTCAAATGCCGTCCTTTCTGAGACATCAGCATGCCGTGGGACAGCTGTTTTTATTCTGCTTTTCGCATTCATAAACATTGTATGGTTGCTGCCTTCTTTGTAAATAGCACATCCATTTTCTTTAAGATGCTTTACCAGTTTTAATCTCTTCACTAGACAACTATTTTTCGTCTTATATATTTACGCCCAAGATGATTTTTTTGAACCTCTTCTTTTTCACATTCAAGCATCAACAAAATGGCTTCTTTTAAATTAGACAGTGTTTCTTCAATTGTTTTTCCTTGAGTGATTGCGCCCGATATTTGTTCACATTGCCCGAAATACCATCCATCGTTTGTCTTTTCAATAATTGCCGTGTATTCCATTTTTTCATGTTTTAAATCCAACAACGCAAAGGCACACGAATTTGTTACTAAAAACGGATTGCTTCGTAGGAAATATTATCTTTGCCCCGCCATCGCCAATACGCCGGACTCAATAAATAACCGTTTAACAGATAACCCCATGAAACACATAGCCTTGTTACTCCTCTTGCTTGCAAATATTTCCGTTATTTCAGCCCAGGATATTGACCACAATCAAGCATTATCCGATTTAATTTCTACGAAAAAATGGTTTGAAATCGAGCGTTACTATCAGCAACACAAAGAGGATATTACCAGTGATTTTGTAAAACTTTGCTATCTCGCCGAAACGGGAAATGTATTTAACCAACCTTTGGAAGCCATTGCAGCTTACGAAAGATTAATTGACGACAATCCGCTCAATATGAATACGCTGACCCTATTTTCCCTCTTTGCAAACCCCGCATTGCAATTATGTGCAGACATTCAAGAATTTGAAAAAGGTAGAGAGTTTTGTCAAAAGTTAATAACGCTGATAGAAAAAGAGACATCAATCGACTCTAATACACGCTTGGCAATTGTGCAAGGAATGAAAGAGGCGGAAGAAAGTTTTAAACAGTTCTCAAATATCTACCCTAAAGTAACTATTATCAGAAATGAAACAAGTAATGCGAGAGAAATAGAATTGATTCCCAGTGCATTGACATCACGCAATGACATTCTTTTTACGGCAAAATGGAACGGAATCAAATTAAAAACGATTTTTGACACAGGCGCTTCACTTTCTTACATTTACAATAGAGCTATTGCCGAAAAAATTGGCGTAAAACTCAACACAACCGACACCATAATCATGAACGAAAGTTACGAGGGCGCCATACGGGCTTTTATGGGGACGATCGATAGTCTTGAATTGGGCGATTTCATCATAAAAAACGTGCCCGTTTGCGTGAATATCGAAACGATTGACCCAACGGATTCAATACAAGCGATATGCGACTCCCTTATCAATTCAATGTTTGAGATTGTGCTTGGTCTTCCTGTTATCAAACAGCTGGGTTTCATCGAGCTTGATTTCGATAAAAAAACAATCTCCTTCCCGCAAAAAACAACAATGATCAATCAACGAAATCTTTACATAGAAAAAAATATACTTTTCATGAATATCGATGCCTGCAATGCAAATCTCTTGACTCACTTCGATACGGGAAACGGCGAGGGATTGTCCATCAACACGGATTTCTATGAAAAGAACAAGGCCTGCATCTCTTTAGGGTCGCAAGTCTCGCAGGAATCCAGCGGAGTGGGCGGTTGCAATGAAGCCAGCATACAACATCGATACTTCTACAATTGCCCGCGAATAGAGATCGGGATAAACAACCAAACAATCACGTTGATAGACCATTGCGATGTGGCAAAAGACAAAGAGAATGACAATGTGCAAGGCGCTGACGGCGGCGGCGTGATAGGAAACGCCATTTTCAAATATTGCAAAAAAGCAACCTTTGATTTTGAGAATATGGTGTTTGAGGTTATCTCTTCTTTGCCAAATTCCGATCAGTAATAACGTCACTTTCAGCAATGGCTCTCCACGTATCCCCATATTCACGGAAGATGAGATATGATGGATAATCCGTGCTCTTTCCTCCTGTTGTCACTCTTTTGACAAATGAGCACTTGTATTGATATGGCTTATATTCTTCCACTTCTATTTTTCCTATAATAATTTGCTCAAAATCAGTGTGTTTGCTTAATAAAGATCGCTTTTTAGCTATGCATTCATCTTTTTTCAACTCTGATCCGTAAAACAAAATCTCATCATCAAATACTCGATTAAACAGATAGGTGTTATTTATCGAATGTGCTTGGTTCCAAGTTTCCACCAAAGGAGCTAATTCATCTTGAATAGCTTCCAAATCCGGTGTTGTTTCCGGGATTTTAGATATATTTTTTGATTCATCATATTTATTTTCTGGCGTATATGAAGATTGCGGGGAAGATGTACCGGGAACATTGGATGTGTTTGAATTATCCGCAGAGGAGTTATTGTAATCGTCATCCTTTGAAGAGTAAATAATCCCTTTGGCGACCAGTCTTCTCATTAATGGTTCCTGACTAATCGTTTGTTGTTCAAAAATAGTAGAGGCATTATTATACCTCCTCAATAATTCGTCAACATCATTTTGAGTAATAAAGGTATAATTGAAAGAGAGATGCTCTTTTGGAATTACAATTAAGGCGGATGGGATATAATGAAATGGTAGAGTTAACAATAACACACACACCAAAAATAACAAAAATCGAAATCCGTTTTTTGGTTTCATAATTCACATTTTTTTAGATTATTTGCCACCTAACATATCCTTAATTCCTCCGATCGAGCTTAATATTCCGGTGGCCTCGTATGGCAAATAAACAACTTTATTATCCTTGCCGCTCACCATCTCTTTCAGGGTTTCAATATACCGAACAGCGATCAGATAATTTTCCGGATTTGTTTTGGTTGAAATGGCTTGCGTGATCTTGGCTATAGCTTCAGCTTCCGCTTCGGCAATTTTAAGTCGAGCTTGCGCCTCTCCTTCAGCTCTTAGAATTTGCGCTTGTTTTTCACTTATTGCCCTATTGATTTCCGCATCCTTTTCACCTTCTGACTCCAACAACAATTGCGCTTTTCTACCTTCTGCTGTCAAGATATTCGCTCTTTTATCACGTTCTGCTCGCATCTGTTTTTCCATAGCATCCCTGATGTTTTCCGGCGGATTAATGTCTTGCAATTCCACTCGATTTACTTTCACTCCCCATTTCCCTGTTGCATCATCCAATACAGATCTCAATTTTGTATTGATCGTATCCCGAGAAGATAGTGTTTCGTCCAAATCCATCTCGCCAACCACATTGCGAAGCGTGGTTTGGGTTAGTTTTTCAATAGCATCTGGAAGATTTTCTATCTCATAAATAGATTTCACCGGATCGATGATCTGAAAATAGAGAATGGCATTAATCTCTGTAATCACATTATCTTTGGTTATCACACTTTGACGAGGGAAATCATAGACTGTTTCACGAAGATCTATCCTATTTCGCCCCCTTCTTTCAATAATCGACTTTCCATTCAAATCCTCTTTTACATATCGCCACATAATCTGTCGCGGCTTGTCGATGAATGGCCAAATAATGTTAATTCCGGAGCTAAGCGTTCGGTTATATTTCCCCAATCGTTCAACGACCATTGTTTCAGATTGCTGCACAATTTTTAATCCCATTAGTCCAAGGGCAATGACAAATACGGCAACTAATACTAAAATGAAAGTAATGATATTCATAATATTTTTATTTAAAGGGTTTTACAATTAACACAGTCGATTTCACCTCTACTACTTCTATCTTCGTTCCCACATTCAAAACTTCATTTGTAAGATTTTCGGCTCTCCAATCATCCCCTTGCACCCTCACTCGTCCGGTGTTTTTAATGTTGTCAATTTCAACCGTCACAACACCGATAGCTCCAACCAAAGCGTCGGCATTCATCTTAACTTCATCAGATTTTCGATTCAGCCATTTTGTCATAAGAGGTCGAATAAGAAGAAATGACAAAAGTGTGCCAACGGAAAATCCTATAATTTGAATATTAAGCCCGAATCCAAAGCCCGCTATGACTCCTGCCACTACACAACCTATGCCAAAACAAGCGATCAAGAACCCGGATGTAAACACCTCAATAATAAAGAAAATAATCGCTATTATAGTCCAAATATGCCAAAATTCTATACCCATTTATTGTTTGTTTACTATTTTGATAAATAATCCCTTATAACACTATGATTTCTCTGTATCACTTCGGCAATTTTTTGAAGTTGCTCATTTTCAATCTCTATACGCAGACAATTCCTGTCATCACTATCCATTTCGCACAGCGACATATCACTCTTTCGCAAATGATTTTCCAAATCTGCAACCTCTTTTTTGCTACGATAAAAAACCTCTTGATAGCATTTCTGGTCTTCAAAAAACGTATCAACAGCCAATATATCTTTTTGTGTTGTAAACTCATATACAAGTCTGTGTTTATTCAAATTATTCGACCAGATTCTCATATTTTCATTTTTCGGTAATTTTTTCGGCATATATTTGTAGAGCTTTGCTATCAGTGAATCTCTACTGACCGCATTAAGAAAATCGAATTGACTACCTCCTTCAAGTTTCTCTTCAGCATATTCTGCATATAACTCTTTTCGCAACACTTCCGCTATTTCATTTATCATTTTAAAGAATGCAGCATTGTCTCGCACAATATTTTCCTCATTTGTTACGTCGATAAATTCTTTGATTTTAGTAATAAATTCCTCAAAGTTCTCTTTTTTAGTGTGCATTCTAATGAGTCCCATTTGGAACATTAGTTGATTTAATCTACTTTCATCAATCTGTTTCTCATTTGCAATATTTTCCAATGAAGCAAAGAATTTTTGATAGACATCCAATTTTTTTTCAAATTTTTTCAGTTCCTGTTCCTTTTGGCTCTCGCTGCTCGTTTGACCTTGCAACAAAAAGACCGTGATAATCGCCGTAATTACAACGCCTATCAAAGCGCCATAAAACTGTGAAGGCAGAATATTAATATCGGATATTCTGAATACAACAGCTGTTGCAATAAAAAAGAGGGCGAAAATAATAATGCCCAAAGTCCATTTATTTCTCTTCATATAGTTATATTTTATTATTTCCCACTAATACTTTCTGCATATTTTTTCCAATCATCCAAAATGGGAAAGCTCATTTGTAATTTTTATAGCTAGCCAGGAAGCGTTTTATCTCTTTCAATTGTTCTTTTTGTTGTTGAGATAATTCATTCGAGTAATTATGTTCATCATAGATAATCAAACTATACGCAACCCCATAATAATCACATTCATTTTTAATATTTTCAATTTCATCCTCAACCGACTTATCACCTCGCTGATATTGTTGAATATAACTCAATCCATTTTTTGCTAAGCCGTACCATGTCTCCCAATCTTTTGCCAACTCAAAATGGAGCGGTTCTACCAATGTTATGTTATCATAGCTAAACTCTGTATTTGCATGCGGTGTCCCTTTAAAAAAGTCCTCTTCGAATTCATATCCCAAACAGCCAATCTGATTCTCATTACTATCTAAAATCCATCGTTCATAATACACGCAATGGTCATATGGCAGATTCTTGGTGAAAGTTGCGACAATACAGTTTTGATATTCCCCTTCTGTTATAACATTCTCTACCATATAGCCAATGTCTGTGTTTATTTCCCCTGTGCTAAATGAATATTTCCAACCTAGAGGATACCGCGGCCAAGATGCTTTGAAATACAGGCAATCTCCAATTTCTACTAAATCACTGAATCCATACCCAACATAATCAACAATTTTTTCAATCTCTTTTCTTTCCATATCATAAGTGTAAATATGCGTGGGGATATCGTCGCAATATTTTTCCATAGAATCCATTATGTAAACAATTTTATTCTGTTTTTCTATATAAATAGCCTCGCGACAAGTTCTACGGCTATCTCCTTCCAAAATTTTTTTCCCATTAACATAAATGCAGTTGTCTTTCACTTCAACTTTCACATTTTGCTGACATGCAGTGAAATACGGAATAATTAACAATAACAAGATGTGAAATATTTGTTTTTTCATCTTTTTATCTTTTTCAATATTTCTTCATCAAATCTGTAATCGCTTCAATATGTTTACTCTCATTTTTTCCCTGCGGATGAACGGAAGCAATAAAGACGATATCATGAATTTTATAAACTCGTATTTTCTCCTTTTTCCCCCACGTTTTTTCTTCAATATGATGCGTGTGTTGTTTGTCATTCATGTACCATAAAAAACCAGGCTCAGATTCCCATCCGGAAGTTAATAGGATCACGTACTTTGGAGACAAAATCTCTATCTCTTTTTTTAGAATTTCCCTGCATAAATTCAACTGCCTTTCTTTTCTCTTTTTATCCGGATTTCCACCGCCCTTTGCATTATTCGGCGATATTTTGTATAAATTGCTCCATGCGATAGAAGAGTGCCACGAATCGGCGCCATTTGTAAATTTAGATGCAATCCCTTTAATAACTCTCCAAAATGCTGATCTTCCTGTAGCATATCCTTCTTTTGATTTCCACAAATTGTCAATCCAGGTCATCTGATCACCTCTCGCAAATAATTTCTCAAATGTTTGATCTTCTTTTTTCAACCAACCATTGACCGCCTTGCCGATAAAAAGGATTCCCTCATTATTATTCGCCGGAAAATTTTCTCCCCACTGCATGACGAATGATGTTTCAGTTTCTCTATCAAAATTTATATGCAAACTATTGAATAACTCCTCATACAAAGGCCTTAACCCTTGTTCTAATTTTTCTTTTAAATTTTCCATTTTTACTATTTTCAACGATGCAAATATAAAATATAAGCAATTACAAATTAATGGTTTAATCGGTGATTTCCACCGAAATGCTCGGTTAATTTTACCGACTTCGATTCTCTTTAATTTTCTGGGAATAGTAAACGAAAAAATCCTCTTCTAATGCAATGGAGATGGCAAAGAGCAAGTCAACGTGTATATATCGACTATTTCTAAGTATCTTCCCCAAATTACTATCGTCACAATCAATCTTTTTAGCAAGCCATGTTATACTTCTCTCCTTCTCTTTCAGTTTTTCCAAAATCAATTCCCCGATGTTGATCCCTGTCTTTTTCGTGCGCATTATTCCTGATTTTATAGAATAAAAAAACGTGGATTAAACTCTTATCCGTCTTTTGAGGTTTACCACAACCTTGACCAACAAATAAAGTAAAACCCACGTATTCACACGTGAGCGTTACTGCTTTACTCCTGTTGGTCTTGCAAAGTGGTAATTTCAAAAGACAAGGTAAGCTAACGCTTTTCTATCAATATGTTACTACTATTTTATCTTACATTTTTCATTTTCTATTTTCCTGATTTTTATTTTCGCAAAGGTAGAAAAATATCAAGAGAGCCAACCTTGATAAATCACCTACCTGATCATTTTTTCATTTTAATACAAAAAGCCAAAGAGCCAAAGAGGAATTTCATTGCGAAATCCTATTGTCAAGCCGTCTAAGGCAAGATAGGCGCTTTTTAAATCTTTGATCTGTCGTGTATTTTTATTTTTTCCGCCAATTTCAAAATAGTATTTCCCATCAATACAAAAATCTGTCTGCTCATTGCATGTAACATTGTGATTTTGTTGCAGTTGATTAAAGAAAAATGTCTCTCTCAAATTGCCGGTTTCAGGATTTTCACTTGAAAGAGCGTAACAATAATTGGTATTTTGTAAATATATTTTTTCCGGCTTAACCATTTGCCGTATGCCTGTCGTCTCTTTTTTGAGTAACAGAATACTGTGTGATTTTTCCAGTAATTGCATGTAATTCATTAAACTATGCCGAGTCACATCAACCATTTGACTTAATTGAGAAATATTGGGAGTGAACGGCACCATTTCTGAAAGTATGTAAAATAATTTTTTCATCCTGTTAATGGAATAGAAGTCAACATTTTCCACATTGGGCAAATCCGACTCCAGAATCGTGTTGAATGTTTGCAATACACGTTCACCATAACCCGGTATATCCTCTTGATAATATGGATAATATCCGTATTGCAAGTATTTTGAAAAAGCTGGCAACGGCACAATTTCATTTAGCAGTTTTTGTGAAATTGGAATGTGATTTTCCAGAATTTCAGTGAGCGAAAATGGTTGTTGCGATTTTGAGAGCAATCCTTCATAGATCAAATATTCGCGAAAAGACATTCCAAATAACTGATAATGTCTTACACGGCGACTTAAATCAGCATTTGCTTTAAAGATCAATAACATCGACGAGCCTGTAAAAACTATTTTCATTTTTGGGAAATCATCATATATATTCTTGATTTCCTGCGCCCAATTCGGATATTTATGCACTTCATCAATATACAACTCCTTCCCTCCGAGAGAATAAAATTCATCTGCAAGCGAATATAAATTATGGGTCGTAAAATAGATGTTGTCCAAACTGACATACAATGCGTCAAGTGGACTATTGCCATAGTGCTCTTTTATATGTTGCAGCAGCATAGTGGTTTTACCGGTTCCACGCGCCCCCGTAATGCCAATCAGTCGGTTTTCCCAATCGATCTCTTTCTTTAGATAACGTTCAAAACGCGTATCCGTCTCTTCTAATCTGCGATAAAATGCTGAAAATAAATGTTTCATCTATCTATTTTTTTGCAAAGATACGGAATTGTATTTTACAAAATACAATTTTACTCAATTTTTGTATTTTACAAAATACAGTTTCGGTTATACTAATACAAAAAGCCAAAGAGCCAAAGAGGGATTTTGTTTGCAAAGCCTATTTCAATATCGTCTGCTGCGATATATTCGTTTTCAATATTTTTTATTTGAGAATTGCTTTTACTTTTCCCGCCAACTTCGAAAACAGCTTTTTCATCAATGGTGAAATCGCCATTTTTTGCCGTATTAACTTTATGTTTTGCCCGCAATTGATTGGCAAAAAAGGTCTCTCTCATATTGCCCATATTGATATTTTGAAATGCCAAAGAGTAGATGATATTGGTATTTTCAAGATACACTTTTTGCGGTTTTGCTAATGTTTGCACCGTTTGATTTGCTTCTGTAATACAGAGAATCACCCCAGCTTTATCCAATAAATAAAGATATTTCACTAAAGCATGCCTGTTAATCTCTATCGCTGCACTCAAATTTGCAATATTGGGTGTAAATGGCACCATTTCAGCAATTGTGACAAGTAATTTTTTAATCTTCAAAATCGTGGCATACTCAATATTTTCTATCGCAGGAAAATCCTCGTTCAGAGTTTTGTTGATAGATTGCTCCACTTGAATAGGATAAGTTTCTCTATTCTCTTTGTAGTAAGGATAATATCCATACTCCCAATATTTTCTCAATTCGGGTAGGATTTTGACTTTTGATGTGATTTCAGCGGCGATTGAACGGTGGTTTTTCAAAATTTCATCAAGGTCGAACAAGGGTAACTCAAGGTCATTCTCATATTTCAGAAATTCCCTGAAAGACAATCCTTTCAATTCATACACCACTGCTCGGCGCGAGAAATCTACACTTGCGTTGAATATTTCAAGCATCGAAGAGCCAGTAAAAACAATGTGCAAGGAGGGATAGGAATCATAAATATTTTTGATTTCCATTGCCCACGAACGATAGCTATGTACTTCATCTAAAAATAAATGTGTCCCACCAAAATTGTAAAAATCCTCGGCAAGTTCCGAAAGCGAATGTTTGGCAAACCAAATATTATCCAAACTAACATAAAGAGCTTTTGAAGTGTCGGGGAAATGCAATTTGATATGCTGCAACAAAAGCGTTGATTTTCCTGTGCCTTTTGCTCCAATTATACCTATCAATCTGTTATTCCACGCAACTCTATCATGCAAATAGCGTATAAAACTGGTATTTGTATGTCTCAAAAGACGCTCATAAATGATAGTTAGAGTTTCCATTATTTTGTAATTCTGGTATTTTAAAATATCAGCAAAGATAACTTTTTTTGGTTTACCGTCACTCACAATTTTTATGGAGAAAAAATGTTCCGCCGATACTTCAATTATGCAACTCTCAAATTCCCCTCTGCGTTCTTGCGGCTCCGGAAATGACTTCGCCACGCGGACGGGTCGCCGGTTTGGCTGGGGATGCTTTCGGTGTGGATGCTGTGGATGAGGGTTTTGAGGTTGACGATTTCGTTGTTCCACCTCCTGATGATGAGGGCGATTTGGATGATTGAGAGGGTTGCGAAGATTGCGAAGGCTTTTTTTGCGCTGTAGGTGTCGAAGGTGCAGCTGTCGTCTTCGGTTTTTCACCGGAACCGCCTCCCCCACTCTGCTTGTAATTTGTTAATGAATTGACTCTGCTGATTTTGGATGACAAATTATGCCCGCCGGTGGTCAGAAAATCGTTAAATGTTACAATTATAGATGGCGTTTTGAGGTATTTTCCCGATGAGCCACTCAAACTGTTCACATAATAGTTCCGCACCGTTCCCAACTCCGCATTGATAATTCCCAGATATTGCTTCCCCAACGACTGAATCAGCTCTTTCACCTGCTTGGCTTTCAGCATCATATTATACTTCTCCCGGGAATCTATTCTCGTTCCGCGCGGATAGGCCAAATAACCGGCTAATCGATTGAACTGCTCCTCCGAAAGATTATTCAGCATTGATTTCACCTTCCGAAACTCTTTTGCTAGATCCTCCTTGTTGTTTTTCAGAAAATCATCGATAATTCGCTTTTTATGATCTTCTGTGTATGTGAATTTATAGTTTTTTTCATTTTTCTGTAATTGCTCTTCCACCTTCTCCTTTTGCCACGCATGATAACGGACAGTCGCAAATGTATCAGCTAAATGACTGATTTCCTGATCGGTAATATCCTTTAGTATGGTTAATAGATTCTTTACCGGTTTCACCAATACCGAAGATCGGTTTTTGGGATATGTGGATTCAATATCTCCGGAATAGGTAATTTCATTATCAATAAACAATTGATACAAAGCTGTATATTGCACAACCCGAGCTAAATCGGTATTGCCAACGGTTGCGAAATAGTTGTAGGCTTGGTTTTCATACTTCCTTCCTATCGAAATACTGCGTTCTTGTGAATTGAAATAAGAGACGGGCAATGAGCCGGTTCTATTCAATGTGTAGATTGTAACATCATCCATATCAATAGCATACATGGCATTGTGCGTATTCCAGTTGTAAACCAACTCCGAAATTCCCAACTTCTTGAATAGCGGTCTATCAAATGGATAGCGCTTGGGCTCGGGATATTTATAGTCTAATTCCTGAATGGTTCCTTTTTCCGACCAATCCTTTAGTAGAATGTCAGTTATGGTCATTAGATGTCCGAACTCTGTGTTTTCCAGCTCTTTGCTAAGGTAGGTCGGACACCAGTCTCTTCCATTTTTCATTTTGCCGGCCAGCAGATCGTTAACATCCAAA
>JAJDJJ010000001.1 GCA_030267125.1 Bacteroidales bacterium OttesenSCG-928-B11 | reverse complement strand
GTATTATGGGAGATGAAACGTTTCCGTTTCCGCAGCAACGAGGATTTCTACAAATCTGTCAAAGAGTTTCCTGCGGAAAAATATCTCCAAAAAGATGGCTTACTTGCCATTAGTGCTTCATTGCACGATACGATTTTCAAAACGCCACTTTATGCTTCGTTGTTAGCGAAAGACGCCATTTGCGACCGTTTTCGAGAACAAACCGGCGTGCGACCTTCCGTGAACAAAGAGAACCCCGACGTACAATTCCACCTACATATCTACCAGCATGAAGCAACGCTTTTTTTAGACAGCTCGGGAGAATCTTTACATAAGAGAGGATACAAGATCTCGAATCACGCCGCACCGATCAATGAGGTGGTAGCCGCCGGCATGATTAAGCTGAGTGGTTGGAATGCCGATTGTGATCTCATTGATTTCATGTGTGGCTCGGGAACCATTCTTATCGAAGCTGCCATGATCGCGCTTAATATCCCCGCCGGATTTTACCGTGACCACTACGGTTTCATGAAATGGCGCAATTTCGACAAAGAATCCTGGGATAAAATCACCGAAAACGCAGATGTTAAAGACGATGTTTCTATCAATTTTTACGGTTCCGATATATCTTCCCGCTACCTCCATACCGCTGTTGAGAATGTTGATTATGCCGGACTGAGGGATTTTATCCGGTTGAAAAAGAAAGATTTTATAGAAACGGAACCTAAAAGGACACCCGCCTTCGTCATTGTCAATCCACCCTACGGCGAACGTTTGAATATCGAAAATATCAACGCCTTCTACCATTCTATCGGCGACATATTGAAACAAAAATATGCGGGATGCACTGCCTGGATCATCAGTTCCGATATCGAAGCCTTGAAATCAATCGGCTTACATCCTACTCGAAAAATCACACTTTTTAACGGACAATTGGAATGCAAATTCATGAAGTTCGATCTTTATAAAGGTAAAAAAGGGTAATCCACTGAAGTACTCCGCCACTTCAATCTAACCCAGCTTTCACCCCTAAAATTATTTTTCATAAAAATCCCAGGCATATTCCCATCCTTTGAAAAGGAGGCCTACCGCGAGGTGCACAGCAACGTGCATTCACTGATTGTGTTGAATACCGATTTTGAGCCTTCATTGAAATCCCTCCAAGTCAAGCAGATATACTCTATCTTAAACTTAAAGCAAGCTCCATTCATAAAAGTGAAAAATAGTATCTTCCCGTAATGTATCAAAATTTTTATCAATAATAACACATCGATCATCTTGTGAAATATCAATATATTGATGTAAACACAAGAAGGCTGTGTCAATAAATCCTAATTTCGCATAGCAAGAAGCTAAACGATAATGAAACATCTCTTTAGGGATAGTGCTGTCCTCATTTAATAATTGTAATGATTACTCCTATTTTCCCTCTCGGAATAAAGAGTCCTGAAATGGAATAAACACTATCGTATTTTTTTCACTTTCGTATATTTTCCGATTTTCTAATATCTCTTGAGCACAAGAGTTCAAGAGTGAAAAATAAGATAAAACAAGGAAAATAGAAATTCGTATTCGCATGATGTGATTTATTTTTTTGAAACACAAAAATATCCTATTCCTTATAGTATTCAACAATTTTTGTATTTTTGCACGTTATTGCGAAAAACAATGAAGATTCACAAAGAAGGCAGACGACCGATCAGCATCATAACAGCAACAGTAGCGATTTTATTGTTACTTTTTTTTCAATTATCATTTACCACCCCTTATCCGTACATCATAGCCTCTTTTTTTGCTGCCTCAACGATTTTTTTCGTCGTGCGTTTCTTTAGAGTCCCCGAGCGGGTGGTCAACAAAATTGAAAACGGCGTGATTTCTCCGGCCGATGGCACCGTAATCATTGTCGAAGAAATAGAGGAGACAGAATATTTTAACGATAAAAGATTAAAAATCTCCATATTTATGTCCATCCACAATGTTCATGTGAACTACTTTCCGATGGACGGCGAGGTAACTTATGTGAAATATCACCCCGGCGATTACCTCATCGCCAAACATCCGAAGTCATCGGAACTGAATGAACGCAATACGGTTGTAGTTTCGCGTAATGAGCTGGAGACCGTGTTATTCAGACAAATAGCGGGATACGTTGCGCGACGGATCGTCTGCCATCTAAAAGTAGGCGACAAGTCTGTACAAGGCGAAGAGATGGGCATGATCCGTTTTGGTTCGCGTGTGGATGTCTTCCTGCCTATTGGCACTGAAATTGCGGTAAATGTTGGCGACAAAGTACGCGCCAAAAAAAGTGTCTTAGCTTATTTTTAGTTTAAACCCATCAAAAATGAAGCTAAGTGTTATCATTGTCAACTATAACGTCAAGTATTTCATTGAACAATGTTTGATTTCCGTTTACCAAGCATTGCAGAACATTGAAAGCGAGGTTTTTGTCGTTGACAACAATTCCACTGACGGTTCATTGGAGTTACTCAAAACCCGTTTCCCGCAGATCAATCTTATTGAGAACAAAGAGAATGTTGGCTTTTCCAAGGCCAACAACCAAGCATTGGCTGTAGCCCAGGGCGAATATGCGTTATTATTGAACCCCGACACATTGGTAGAGGAAGACACATTTGTCAAATGTTTGGATTTCATGGACAAAACGGCGGATGCCGGTGCGTTGGGCGTGAAGATGGTGAATGGCAAAGGTGAATTTCTTCCCGAATCAAAACGGGGGCTACCTCTCCCCAACGTCGCCTTTTACAAGATCTTCGGGTTTTCCAAACTTTTCCCGAAATCCAAAAAATTCAGCTCCTACCATCTAACGCATCTATCGCCAGACGAGACCAATGCTGTGGACGTTCTATCGGGTGCTTTCATGCTGATGCGAAAATCCCTGCTGGATCAGATTGGCTACTTGGACGAGGACTATTTCATGTACGGCGAGGACATCGATCTCTCGTACCGCATTACAAAGGCGGGATACAAGAATTATTATTTCCCCGAAACAGAAATCATTCACTATAAAGGGGAAAGCACAAAAAAAGGCAGCATCAACTATGTATTCGTCTTCTACAGGGCGATGCAAATTTTCGCTAAAAAGCATTTTTCGGTCAAGAATGCAAAATTATTTAACTGGCTTATTGACTTTGCGATATGGTTTAGGGCTGGGCTGGCCATTCTGAAACGAGTAGCAGTAAAACTGTTTATTCCCGCTATCGACTTTATTATTGTTTTGGTCGGATTGCTCGCAATCGCTTTTTACTGGGATTACGCCATTTTATCATCCAAAAGCAGTGGTTTTCCCGATCTTTTTTACTATATCATCATCCCTTCATACATCGTTGCCTGGCTGGCGTCCATAGCCTTTTGCGGCGGTTACAAAAAGCCGATCCGCCTTTCCGACACGAACAAAGGCATCTTGCTGGGCACAATCTTGATCTTGCTTGTGTACGCTTTGCTCCCTGAAAGCGTCCGTTTTTCCCGCGCCATGGTTGTTTTCGGCGCCATGTGGACCACCATCGCCTTGAATATCATTCGTTATGCCTATCATAAATTTAACATAAAAGACATGATTGTGACCGGAAAATCGCATCGGCGAATCGGGATCATCGGAAAAGGAAGCGAATTGTACCGCATTGAAAATCTGTTAAAATCATTTGATAAAAGAGTTGATTATTACGGATTTATCACAACGAATGACCAGGAGGTGGAAACTTCGAAAATGATTGGGAAGTTATCGGAAATCGACACCATCATACCTACATTTAACTTGAAAGAGGTGATTTTCTCTTCGCATGATCTTTCCATTAAAGAGATCATCAATTACATGACCGCTTGGAAAGAGCGGGGGATTGAATGCCGAATAGCACCGCCTGAAAGCCAATCAATCATCGGTTGCAACCATATCTCCTCTGCCGAGGCGCTTCTTGAAGAGAATCGCAACTTGCTGTTCCGGGATGAAAATTTGAAAAAAAAGCGCGCATTTGACCTTATATCAGCAGTCCTACTGTTAATTTCTTCCCCAATCACCATCTGGCTCATGAGAAGAAAAGCCGGGTTTGTAACAAATATCTTCCGCATCATTACAGGTAAAAGAAGCTGGATCGGCGTGTGCGTAAACTACCACAATACACTGCATGACATTAATGGCGTACTTTCGCCTATTTCACCATACAACACATTGCATATCAGCAACGATATGAGAGTTAAAATAGAATTGCTCTATATTACAGATTACAGTTTGTCGTATGATCTCAAAATCCTTTTGCGTTGTTTCAGATCACTGGGCAACCCTTAATTTTGTAATAATAAAAACCATAATACAATGAAAAAATATTATTTTTCAATAAACAGGAAATTCTCATTCATATTTTTTGCTTGTTGTCTATTTTCAGCATCTCACATTTTCGCACAAACCAATGCTTTGCAAACAGTTAGCAATGACACTACGTTTGTGGCGGCTTTAGGTGGTTTCGAGAATGCCGATTGCGAATCCATTGCCGACGACGAATTTCGCATCACACTGAAAAACAACGTCATTCTAACAAACCCCATCGAGATTGTCAGCGGAAAATATCACCTCAGCACACTCGAAACACGTATTCTTGTTTTCAATGGCAACGATGTTTTCATAACCGTGGCAGCAGGGGCTTCATTACAGCTCGGAAGCGAAAATGAAAACAATCAGCTTATTATCCAAGGAATTGACAGCTTGACGGTTTCTTCCGCATTTGTCAACAGTGGCTCTCTTTCCCTACTTTCATCTCTAACAATCAACAACTTTAATTCGCAGGATGCCATTATCAAAAACAGAGGAAGCAATGCGACACTGACAATTAGCCCGGCGGTAGAATTGCAAGATGGCGGAATCATACGGATTGTCGGCGACAATCAAATCACGTTGACCACTCTTCCAACAAACGATCAACGGTTCAACATCCAGCTCGATTCTTTGCATTTCTGTCATTCCCACATTACTATTGATCAAGAAGATGCAATTTTAACCGAGGCTATTTTATCTTCATTTAATTTTTTAATACCGGACACACTACTCCCCTACCTTACTGAAACAGGAGATGGGATTGCTATTTTCAAACCTGTCTTAAAAAATGATGTGACAGAGTGTTACGCTTACTATTCGCCGAATTTAGACTCCACATTTACGGAAAGCACTCTTTTTTATGAATACAATACTGAGAATTGCCAAAATTTATTCATCAATAAGATCACCATTAAAAATGAGCATTCATTAGAAGAAAATACGGTTACGCTGGTCGACACGATTTGCGAAAGTGAACGCCCCTACTTTGTGGGAGACAGCGCGCTATACACAAGTGGGAACCACAAAATCATTTTAACCAACTCTTGGGGGTGCGACAGCACTATTTTATTGGATTTAACCATCCGTGCCATAGCTCATATACACGACACTATTTCAGTCTGTCCCTCATCGTTACCCTATTTGTATCGTGGCGATTATTACTTTGTGAGTGGCGATTATGACATATCCCTTCATTCATCCGGATCATGTGATACGATGATCAAACTTCACTTCACCGTATTTCAACAACCAGACGTCACCATTTCGGGAAATAGCAATGCCTGTATCGGAAGCTCCATACAACTCACCGCAAACGGCAACGACATAATCTCTTACGAGTGGTCAAACGGGAGCAATGACGCCAACATCAATGTAACGGTTTCCGGCGGTTATTCAGTCACGGCAACGGATAAAAACGGATGTGTGGCAAGCGATTTGAAAACGGTTGCGTTTACACCCAACCCCAATGCCGTCATTTCGTACAACCTCTCCTACGATTCTTTTGACAGTGTGCAACTCACAGCAAACGGCATTGGCTCCTACCTGTGGAGCACCCATGAAACGACTGCGCAGATCACTATTTTTGAAGAAGGCACTTACTCCGTGACTATCAGCAGCGGGGAATTTTGCAGTAGCAGCGATACTGTCACCATCATTGACAAGAGACCCAAGCTGGAAATCTCGAAAGATCAGCGTATTTGCATAGGCGATTCTATCGTACTCACCGCGAGGGATTCCAGCAGTTCCTCCACCGGTTTCATCTGGTCCACGGGGGCACAAACAGCATCCATCAAGGTCTCTCCGACAACAACAGGCCTGTTTCACGTAACAGCGACAACCAGCGAAGGTTTTTTCAAAACCGCAACTGTTGAGGTAACGGTAATAGATACCGCTGCATATCAAATAATCGGGAGGCCGTATATTTGTGTAAACGAGGCACCTGCCTTGAGTATTTCCGGTGTTGCTGATTGCATTTGGAATAACGGCAAAACAACAGAAACCATTGAAATCACCCAAGCGGGCTGGTATAGTGTGACCTTCTCTGTAATGGACGGCTGCACAGGACATGACTCTATTTTAGTCGAAGCCAAGCCCAAGCCGACAGTCACCATTGACGCTTTAGGGGAAACTACCTTCTGCGAAGGAAGAAGCGTTATGTTGCATGCTAATGGCGGCGTTGATTATCTTTGGAGCAACGGTGCGGAAACGCAAGTCATCTCGGCAACGGAATCGGGGAGATATATCGTCACGGCAACGGATGCGTATGGTTGTTCCGACACGGCATCTATCGTGATCAATGTGAAACCCGGCCCCATTGTCGAGTTTTCAGCTCCCGAAACAAGTTGCATCGGCCAACAAATCATCATTGAGGCGATTGGCAGTCCTGCGTACAGTTACAATTGGAATCCAGGAAATATCACTACCTCTTACTTAACCGCCAATCCTACGGCAACCGGAACCAGCAGTTACTTTGTCACTGTTACTGCTTCTAACGGTTGCACAAAAGAGCGCCGGTTTAATGTTGCCGTATTTGACTTCCCTGAAGTCCTCATTTACAGCAAAAACGAATTCTGCCAAGGTGATACGATAACAATCAGCGCGGTTGGCGCCAACTCTTACGAATGGGATACCGGTGAAACGGGAAGCGAAATTGAAGTTTCCGCCGGAAGGGTCTACCAAGTTACAGCGACCGGCGAGGGAGGATGTAAAAAAACATTTGCCCACCAGGTGATACAGCTCCCTTCTCCTAATGCCGCTATCTCGGGAAACAGTAGCTTCTGCCAAGGCGGAGAGATTACCTTGATGGCGACAGGCGGCGATCGTTTTGCTTGGAACACATTAGTCACTACGCAAGTCATCACCGTCACCCAGCCCGGAACTTACACGGTAACCGTAACCAGCAGCAACGGTTGTAGTAAAACAGCATCCAAAGAGGTCAACACTATACCTGCCCCTGCGATTCAGATTTCCGGCAACCGGAATTTTTGCGCCAACACCCCCCATACCATCCGGGTGATTGGCGACACCAATTACATTTACAATTGGAGTACAGGTGAAAACAGCGACTCCATCATCATCAGCACAGGTGGGACATACACTGTCAGCGCCACAAATTCCTTGAATTGCACGAGCACCGTGTCGGCAACATTCTCCACATGGGAAGTTCCCTCACCGGTCATTTCCGGCGAAGACAGTTACTGCGAAGGTGACGAGTCCTTTTTATCCGTTTCATCCCCTGCAGATCTGACATTCTTATGGAGCAACGGCAGCACAGAGGCTTATATCCGCCCTGTGGCTACCGGAACGTATATCGTCACAGCGACCAATACCAAAGGTTGCAGTGGAACCACATCCAAAAATGTCGTTTTCAATGCAAAGCCCAGCATTGTGATTTCCGGAAAAAGCGAATTATGCTTGGGAGAAAGCACTATGCTAACGGCTTCCGAAGGCAACCAGTACTCATACGCTTGGAATGTACCGGGTGAAAACTCAAGAAACATTACGGTTACACCGACAGCAACCACAACCTATACCGTTGATGTGACAAACCGGCATGGTTGTTTCGCCAGCAAATCCGTCACTGTATTGGTCAACCCCATTCCCACGCCATCCATCACGGGCAGTCAAACCCTATGCGTTGGCAGCACAATGATTTTGACGGCACACGGCGGCGCCACCTATCGTTGGAACACGGGGCAAGTCAACAGTTCCATATCTATTTATAAAGCCGGCACATATTCCGTAACGGCCACAACTGCTAAAGGCTGCACAGCTTCTGTATCCCATTTGGTAACAGAAAAGGCATTGCCAACCGTAGCAATCATTGGCGACTCCAGCATCTGTTATACTTCAAGCACCACTTGGACCGCCACAGGTGGCACGAGTTATGTGTGGTCAACCTCATCCACAGCACCATCCATCACCGTATCGCAAGCGATAAACTATTCTGTGACAGCGACCAATGAGTTCGGCTGCCAATCTTCGGCATCCAGAAAACTAACAGTAAATTCCCTACCTGAATTCAGCATCAACGGAGAGAGTTCATTCTGTGCGGGGCGCAACTTGACATTGACGGTTGACGGTGATGCCGGACTTTCGTACGAGTGGATGAACGGTACTACCGGACATGCTGCCACCATATCGGAAAGCGGAACTTATTCCGTTACGGCAACTAACGCTAACGGCTGTACCAGGGTCAAATCCAAATCCGTATTCAAGAATCCATCCCCCACGGCATCTATCATCGGAGCGGGAACTGTCTGTCCGGGCGACAGCATAACACTCCTGGCTTCCGGTGGAATAAGTTACATCTGGTCTAACGGTTCAAACACCGCATCCAATATAGTTACCCCCTTGTCCGCCATCACCTATTGGGTTACCGTTTCCAATGAATATGATTGTACGGCAACGGCATCCAAAAGCATTTCCATCAACCCCACACCCAATGTCACTTTTTCCGGCAACACATCGTTTTGCACCGGTGGGAGCACCGAAATTACAGCACATGGAGGCACTTCGTTTTTGTGGTCGGACAGCAATATCAATGCTGTTAATCTAATCACTACGCCGGGCACTTACACGGTAACCGCAACGAATGGGTTAGGTTGCAGACAATCCGCATCCATTCATATCACGGAAAATCCGGTCCCCGATGTCCACATTTCCGGTTCGACAGTAATCTGCGAGGGCAGTATCGCAATTCTGTCTGCGACAGGCGGTGATACCTACAGTTGGTCAACCGGTGAAAACAGTGCGTCCATCAATGTTTCCCCTATACAAAGTTGGATTTACACGGTGACAGCAACGAATGAGTATAATTGCACGAGCACGGCACAACACACCTTGACGGTAAACCCCTTGCCCGATGTGACTATTTCTGGAAGCAGCCAAGGTTGTCAAGGTGACACCGTAACCTTGACCGCATTCGGCGGCGGCACCTACAACTGGAACACAGGTGAACAAACTGCAATGAATAATGTAACCGAACAAGGAACTTATATTGTAACGGTCACAAATGAATACGGTTGCTCTGTAATGGAATCCAGGATTGTCATTTTTATGCCAAAACCTGCGGCCAGTATCTCAGGAAACACAAGCTTCTGCGACGGGGAATACAGTACGCTAACAGCAAGCGGCGGGATGTCATATCTTTGGAATGACGGCACTAACAATGCGGCTATCGATGTGTATGAATCAGGGTCATATAGTGTTACTGTCAGCAATTCTAACGGTTGCGCTTCAACGGCATCGGTTACGGTCACGATGCTGGCTGCTCCGCAAATTATCATTTCGGGAAATAGGACGATCTGCGAAGGAGAATCAACCACACTATATGCCACAGGCGGTGTTACATACGCTTGGAGCGATGGAGGAGAGAGCAACTCCCTTGCCGCGTCACCCACCCAAACGACCATTTACTCCGTCACGGCAACAAACCATCTCGACTGCACAAGTTCCATGGATATTGAAATTGTAGTTCATCCTGCCTATTCCTTTTCGTTCGTAGATGAGATCTGTATCGGCAATGGCTATCGGAAATACGGCTTTGACCTACCCATTCAAGATTCTACCGGAGTTTTCAAGCACGAGTTACCGCTCACCACGGCACACGGCTGCGACAGCACCATCATGCTCACCCTGACCGTGAAACCCAAACCGATAATGACCGAAGCGATAACCGGAAATGCATCTATCAGCATTGCCGGCAATTACACTTACATGATTAATAATGCGCAGCATGCGAACGCCTATCAATGGAGTATCACCAACCCGAATTGGAATTTGATCCCGACAACAAACAAGAATGCAGTTTTAGAAATTCATAAGCAAGGTAGCGGCACACTCTCGGTCTTGGCAGTGAACGACTGCGGACTTTCCGAAACAAGATCCATCTCCATCCAAGCCTTATTTACTTCCATCGATACGTATGAGTTGGATGCCACCCTGTCCATTTTTCCTAATCCCGCATCCGAATACATCATTATTAAAAACGAAAATCCATTTACCGTCCATGCTGAAATCTATGATCTCAACGGCAAATTAATCATAACGAGTAACACCATCGAATCCGAAGCACAAATCAGTCTGCATGATCTCGCCCCGGGCAACTATTTCGTCCGTATTCTCGGAGAGAATAATACACTGGGCACAAAGAAGATCGTGAAGATGTGATCCGGGAGTGTCGCCATCATTTCACTCCCACCACCCGCCGCGTCCTTTTGCTCTTTCCGTTGTGATTCCAATATTCGATGAAGATGACGTAAAGGCCGGGAGGGGCAATATTTTCTTGATTGGTAGTGCCATCCCAAAGAAAACGAGCTTCCGTACCGCAGTGTTGATTATTAACCAACGACTTGACTGGATTACCCAGCTGATCATGAATAGTGATGCTGACTCGATTTTCGGGATCGTCAAATGAACAATGGATGATGGTGTAATCGTCAAAACCATCATTGTCGGGCGAGAGGATTTCGGGATCTATCACAAAGGCATCGTTAATTTCAATAATGTCGCAGAATTGAGAATTTTTATAGCCGGGAGTTCCATAGCCGGATGAGGCCGCCGCCGATTTCCAACTGCCGCGACTGCCCGATTCCGCAGTAAAATTCACCCGCTCTAAAGAGACATCGTTAATGGAAACAAGCATTACATAGTGCATTTCATCATCATATTTCACCTTGTCTATCAGCTTCAGCCCCCGATCGGTAAGAAAGACCGTACCACTACTTTTTGCGAAAGTGGGGAAAGAGTCGTTGGTTGCCAATCTTTCGGGATATGGCGTATAAAATTGAGTCATTACAATTTCCTTATTTTCACAAATAACCCAATAGCTTTCGGGAAATAGCAAACACCCACCACTGACCGCTGTCACAGCTTTTTTGGGAATTGTATCACCGCCACTCCCAAGCAGAACATCCTTCAGGTCAATAATTTTTGAGGATCGATTATAAATTTCAATATAATTACCTTTGTTTGTAGAGGTCGCCAATATTTCATTGACGACAAGATCGTTCATTGCGGGCGTTGATGGCAGGCCAAAGCGGATGCTACTATTTGTGGCAACCATCCAGCCCACACAATCGCAAAGAGTATCTTGCACGGTTAGCGTGTAAATTTTATCTTCCGCAATGGGTGATGAAAAGCGAATCAACAGGGAGCGAAAGTCAGGCGGCATCTCCTCTACGGAAATGATCTCAATGCCACGGTCGATTTGGAAGAGGTCGGAAGCAATAGTATTATCCAATAATATCTCCTCCGTAAAAAAGAGTTGCGCACAAGAGGCGTCCACTAAGGATATCCTCTCTATTTCGGGTGGCGTGCGATCGGGATTTGCTCGAGAGATGGAGTTCGCATAACCGGGAGTTCCTCCCGAACCGGAAACCGAAGAGCCCCAATTGGACACACCGTGACAAGGATTCTCGCTGTCCATCATCTCTAACGACCATCCACCGTTTCGCTTGACCGTCTCTTGATGCCAAGTGCTCTTGAATACAAGGGAGTGTATGACATTATGGTTCTCATCGTACAACGTGAATTGTTGTCCCGCATCGGTGATGGACATGGAAGGTATGCCATAACAATTATTCAAATCGCTGAACAGTTGCCGGTTGGCTTCAGCCACAATCACGGCATAGCCGTTTGCACCCAGCGCAATCTCGGGAAGTCCACGGAGCGTTTTTCCAATTTGCAACTGCCAATTACTTAATACAACCGGAGTATTCTTTCGATTGTATATCTCAATGTATTCCGCATCGGGTAATCCGACCATTGGGCGAGGGGCAGCCATAATTTCATGAATTACAACATCATGCCGCCTGATTTCAGAAAAAACAATCTCGCAAAGGGTATCGGCAATCTCATTGCCATTCACATCTAACAAATCTTTAATTTCAAGATGATAAGGTATGTTTTCAAGAAACGGTGTGGAAAAACGCAATTCCAATTCAGTATAATTTCCATTGTAAAACTTACATTCAACGGGCTGCTCTCCATTTTCTATAATCGCAAAATTCTCATTGTAAACAATTTGATCAGGAGAAAGTGCTTTTGAAAAACGAATACGAATGGAGTGCAAATTTTGCTGCGGATTGATCAACTCCACAATGGCCGGGATTGTGTCAATTCGTTGCTCGCCATAGTAGATTTCATTGAAGAAGAAACGGTTGGCATTACTGCCGGTATAATGGCAAGATATCCCCATGAAGTACAGATTGTCAGTCGAGAACACAACGTCCGCATCCATTTTAAAATAATCGTTTAAGAGTTCATCCACATAAATCCGCCAATGGTCATTCTCTTTTAACACTTTAATAGACAAATGAAAAGCTGTCGCAATCCGTCCATTCTCACCGCGACACAACACTATCTCCTGCCGGCTTTCCTTCCAACATAGTTCTATCGCATCTTGAGTTCCATTTTCACCAAATTGCAAAAAGAGTCCTTTTACATTATCATCCAGTAAATTATCCCGATCAGCCATCAACCATAACCGTAGGTAATTGTTTGCAGAAGGAGCAAAGGGAATGCGCACGGTTAACACCCACTCCGTCAAGTCAAAATACCGGTTAATTGGTGTTGACAAAAAAGAATCGCCCGCTTCCGAAGCAGATAGCTGCAATTCACCATTATTGTTTACAATATATAATATACGATCACCCGACCAATGCCCAGGAAGAGTATCCAATTCGGCAAATCTATCATGAATTTGTGCATAAAGAGGGATAACTAAAAAATGTAAAATTGTGATGAGCAGAATTTTATGTAATTTCATAGCGCAGTAGTCATTTTAGTATTTCTGAGTATAAATCGAGAATACAAAAGTAGTATATTTGCAATCGAAAACCAATAGTTGTTAATAACTTTTTATAAGAAAACTAAAAATATGAAAATATCCATTGTTGGCGTAACCGGTTTAGTAGGGAGTGTAATTCTTAAAGTATTAGAAGAGAGAGGATTTACCGATTGGGAGTTATTACCTGTAGCTTCCGAACGTTCCGTGGGTAAAGAAATTATATTCAACGGCAAGAAGCTCAAAGTGATCTCTGTAACCGATGCAATTGCGGCCAAGCCCGACATCGCTATTTTTTCCGCAGGCGGCTCAACTTCACTACGTTATGCGCCACTCTTTGCAGATAAGGGCACGTATGTGATCGACAACTCTTCAGCTTGGCGCATGTACGATCATATCCCATTGATCGTTCCCGAAATCAACGGAAGTACTTTAAGACCGGAGGACAAGATCATCGCCAACCCCAACTGTTCAACCATTCAGATGGTGTTAGCGCTGGCACCGCTACACGAAACATTCAAGATCAAACGGATTGTGGTTTCCACTTACCAGTCTGTGAGCGGGACGGGGGTGAAAGCGGTGAGTCAGCTGATGTCCGAACGGGGCGGTGAAAAAGCCGAGATGGCTTACCCCCACCCTATCGACTTGAACGTGCTCCCTCACGGCGGAGATTTCGAGGAGAGCGGTTATACCACTGAAGAGACCAAGCTCATTAATGAAACTCATAAAATATTAAATGACAATAAAATAAGAATTACATCCACTGTCGTTCGAGTACCGGTTACCGGCGGGCACTCCGAGTCGGTGAATGTGGAGTTTCACAACGAATACGATTTGGGCAAGGTGAAGCAACTGCTAAAAGAAACACCTGGAATCACCATCGTAGACAATCCTATGCGAAATGAGTACCCGATGCCGCTTTATGCCAAAGGGAAAGACGATGTTTTCGTGGGACGCATCCGCCGAGACGAATCAACATCCCATGCGCTGAATATGTGGATAGTAGCCGACAACCTACGCAAAGGCGCCGCAACAAACGCCGTGCAAATCGCACAACTGCTGTCTCAAAATTTCCTTAAGCAATCAAAATAAATGCCAAATATTCTATCGTACGGGGCAAATCATTTAAAAAAACATCATCTATTCATTTGTATTGTTTTTTTTTATACTTTTGCCGCTCGATTTAAAGAGGTAAATAATATAAATATAAAATAGAAGAAGATGTCACGAATTTGCCAATTAACCGGAAAAAAAGCGATAGGTGGTAATAATGTTTCTCACTCAAACATTAAAACAAAAAGAAGATTTAACCCCAATTTGCACACCAAAAAATTTTACGTTCCCGAATTAAACGAGTGGGTTGTATTGAAAGTGTCTGCGCACGCTATGCGCAACATTAACAAAAAAGGCGTATGGAACTGTATTTTAGAAGCGAACAAAAAAGGATTTCTTAAATAATAATTTGAATTTTGTGTTTAAAGACTGCTACGCTATTTCTTGGTGTGGCAGTTTTTTTTTATCGCAAACAATATTTTTTGTTTTTAACCGTATTGTTGTTTGTTAAAACCATAACCATTGAATAGAGCCGCACTAATTACGATCATATTACTCGCCACTGTATTCAGGGTCACCGCCCAAGAACAATACGGCATACTATCCGGCAGTATCACCAACCCGCAAAGCATCCCTCTTGACCATGTCATCATCGAGAATGAGGAACTCAGCATCAAAGTTTTCACCGATTTAAAAGGAAAATTCACCCTAAAACTTCCTGCTAATCAAAAAGTCAGATTAAATATTTACCGCGACTTTCTTCACGCCGACACAGCCATCACGGTGACGCTCGCTCCCGGTGAAAAGCGGGAGATTGTTTTAGCCCTACAATATAATATCACCATACTCACACCCGCAATAGTCACACCCGACATCCGCAGCCATTATGTGCCGATAAATCCCAATATCACTTACCAAGTTCCCACACCTACCGGAGACATCATTTCTCTACTAAAAACGATGGGCGGCGTGTACTCTACCGACGAGTTGAGTTCGCAATACAATGTCCGGGGCGGGAATTTCGATGAAAACCTCATCTATGTAAACGACATCGAAATACATCGACCTTTCTTGGTACGCAGTTCCCAACAAGAAGGACTCAGCTTTATCAATCCGGATTTGACCAAATCAGTGAAATTCTCGGCCGGCGGTTTCGAAGCGAAGTATGGCGACAAAATGTCTTCCGTGTTAGATGTGGAGTATAAAAAACCCGAACTTGGCTATCGATCATCCGCTACCGCTTCGTTTTTAGGCGCCACAGCGCATACCGAGGGCAATATAGCCAACAAATTCACTTATCTCATTGGTATTCGTTACAAAAGCAATGCCTATCTACTAAAATCCTTAGACACCAAAGGAGACTACAAACCGCGCTTCTTCGACACGCAAATGCTGTTAAACTGGAATATAAACACCAAATGGTCAGTGGAGCTGCTGGGCAATATCACACGTAACACTTATCTATTCACACCCACTTCCCGCGTAACTTCTTTCGGCGGTATTTTTAATCCTAAGCAACTGGTTATAGACTATGAAGGACAAGAAGTGGACAAATACGCCAACTACTTAGGTGCCTTGACTTTTCATTTCAAGCCAAGCCCCAAGAACAGATACAAGCTGATCCTTTCTTCCTATCATGCCAAAGAGAGTGAGACTTACGACATTCTGGCTTCATACCGACTGGAAGACATCGAGGCGGACTTGGGAAACGAAGGAAGCAGTATTATTAACGTGGTGGGTGTCAGCGGCATAGGATCTTTTCTCGAACATGCGCGAAACAATATCACCGCAGTTGTTTCTAATGCTGACTTTCGCGGATATCACCGCTTGAAAAAGCATCATGTCGACTGGGGCATCAAGTTTCAACACGAATATATCGACGACAAGCTCAAGCAGTGGTATATGAAGGACTCTTCGGGTTATGTTCTGCCCAACCCTTCCGGAACACCCGGTGATTCGGTGGCGTGGGACGATCCGAGCCGCGATCTCATTATCAATCCCGACGATTACATCAGCGCAATAAACACGCTCAATACTATACGCTTTTCCGGATTCATCCAAGATACGTGGAATATCGGCGACAGCAGCCGCTTCAGCCTGAATTATGGCATTCGATATACGTTTTGGTCGTACACCAAAGAGCTGAATATCTCGCCGCGCGTCCAATTCACCTACAATCCAAGGTGGAAAAAACACGATTGGGTTTTCCACTTGCGCGGTGGTTGCTACCATCAATCCCCTTTCTATCGTGAGATGCGAAATAAGTATGGCGAACTGAATCCCAACATTAAATCACAGCGGTCGTACCAAGCAGTGGCTGTAGCTGAATACGCTTTCGAGTTATGGGAACGCCCATTCAAATTCACCACGGAAGCCTACTACAAATATTTAGATCGTCTGATTTCTTATACTGTTGATAACGTGAAAATTATATACAGCGGAAAGAATGACGCCAAAGGATACGCCACCGGATTGGATCTCCGGTTAAGCGGCGAATTTATTCACGGACTGGAATCCTGGATCTCTTTGTCGATAATGAAAACAGCGGAGAATATCGAAGGTGATTATATTGAAAACAACGACGGTGTATTGGAAGAGGTCGGATACCTCCCCCGCCCCACCGACCAACGCTTTGCCATTAACATCTTCTTCCAAGACCATTTCCCGAAAATGGAGAATTTCCGAGTACATCTCAACTTCATCTTTGCCAGCGGAACACCCTACAGCATTCCGAATCAAGAGCGGAAATCAGGATTACAAACGGATCGCAATGGAAAAACGACCTTCTCGCGCACCTCTTGGTACC
Source organism: Bacteroidales bacterium OttesenSCG-928-B11 (assembly GCA_030267125.1). GTDB lineage: Bacteria > Bacteroidota > Bacteroidia > Bacteroidales > WCHB1-69 > JAGVVH01. Next base: position 147,618 of record JAJDJJ010000001.1, on the reverse strand, counting down.
GCCGCGTAGACATCGGATTCTCTTACCGGCTGTTGGCCAACGACCGTGATCGCAACAAGAACAAGAGTAACTTTATCAAAACAATCAACGAAGTAAATATCTATTTCGAAGTATTCAATTTAATAGGCACATCCAATATCGCTTCCCACACTTGGGTTTCCGATATCAGCTCCCAAATGATCCCGGTGCCCAATTACCTTACCGGAAGGCTTATCAACTTAAAATTCGCCATATCAATTTAACAATTATAAATCACATATTATGCACAAAGATTTACACGAAGATTCCATTTTAATTCATGGCGCGGAGATTGAAGAAAACTTCGGAGCTGCCGTGACACCGATTTACCAAACATCCACTTTCAAGTTTAAAAACGCTGATGATGGTGCAGCTTGTTTTGCCGGCGAAGCACCCGGATACATCTATACCCGCATAGGAAATCCGACAATCACAGCACTGGAAAAAACGATTGCCCAATTAGAAAACGGCGCGAAGTGTGTTGTCGTAGGCAGTGGAATGGCTGCGGTAAACACCGTTTACGCCGCACTTCTTCAAAGCGGCGACCATATCGTCTCTACCGATGCCGTTTACGGTCCATCCAGAGTGGTAATGGAAAAATATTGGGCTAATTTCGGTGTGGAATCTACCTACATCGACACCACAGATATCAACAATATCAAGAAGAGCATCAAACCGAATACCAAAGTTTTATACATAGAAACACCGACTAACCCCACCATCGCTATCACCGATTTGAAAGCGTGCTGCGAATTGGCACATCAGCATGGCATTTTGGTAGTTGTCGACAACACTTTCTGTAGTCCTATCTTGCAAAAACCGCTCGACTTAGGCGCGGATGTCGTATTACACTCCATCACCAAATTCCTCAACGGCCACGCCGATATCGTAGGGGGCTGCGTGATCAGCAAAACCAACGAGTTGGATGCCAAGATGCGCGCCGTGATGGTGAATTTCGGATTCAATATGGACCCCACACAAGCCTACATGGTAATCAGGGGATTAAAGACATTGAGCATCCGTGTATTGAAACAGCAAGAAAATGCACAAATTATTGCGGAATGGTTGGAAAAACATCCGAAAATCGAGTGGGTTAGTTACCCCGGATTACCGTCACACCCGCAATTCGAATTAGGGAAAAGACAGATGAAAGGCCCCGGATCGCTGATCAGCTTCGGCGTAAAAGGCGGTATTCAAGCCGGCAAACAGTTGATGGACAACGTGAAGATGATCCTGCTGGCCGTTTCGTTGGGCGGCGTGGAGTCACTCATCTCCCACCCTGCCTCCATGACACACTCAAAAATGCAGAAAGAAGCGCGCGAAATGGCTGGCATCACCGACGGCTTAGTAAGATTCGCCGTGGGTATTGAAGATGTGAACGACATCATCGCCGACTTAGAACAAGCGCTATCGTATGTGAAGTAATGAAAGGGAAACAACGTTTTTCTTCACCCATACTATTTACCATCGCTATCGTTTTTTTAGCGTTAATTGCTACATCCATCGGAGTTACCTACATTCCGATGGATGTGGTTTTTAAAGCCATCGGCATCAAACTGGGGCTTTTCGCCAATAGCGACATTCCAAACTCACTACTACTCACCATCACCGAGTTGCGCTTACCGAGGGTTGTCGCCAGTTTGATTGCAGGCGCGACATTAGCTATCTGCGGAGCGGTTTTCCAATCGATTTTCCGCAACCCGATCTGCGACCCCTACATGCTGGGGATCTCCTCGGGAGCATCGCTGGGTGCCGCCATCGCTTTCACCATCGGCTGGGACATCTCTATCTTCGGAATCACCATTCCGGCTCTCATCACCGCACTCATCACACTGGCGGTAATACTTGCCGTATCCCAAGTCGGCAAACATAAAAACACCGAGAAAATCTTACTCACGGGAATCGCCATTAATTTCCTAATTTCTGCTGTCATCACCCTGCTAATGGTCATTAATCAACAGGAGATGCAAAAAATTGTTTTCTGGACAATGGGAAGTCTGGCGAGTATCACTTGGCACAACATCCTCTTTATGCTGCCCGTAGCCGTACTGGCTATCTTTCCGCTTTTTTATTTCGCCAAAGATCTAAACATCATGCAACTTGGCTCCGAAACCGCAAAGAGTTTGGGAGTAAACACCCAGCGCGTCACCTTGATTGTGCTGATTTCCTCCTCCCTACTTATCGCTTCTGTCGTTTCCGTCTGTGGAGTCATCGGTTTCATTGGCCTGATTGTCCCCCACATCGTTCGCTTCATTTTCGGCAACAACAATCGGACACTTTTCCTCTACAGCATCTTTTTCGGCGCATTGTTCATGCTCGTTGCCGACACCTTAGCCCGCACCCTCGCCATCCCTTCCGAACTCCCCGTCGGCAGCATCACGGCACTGGCAGGCGCTCCTTATTTTATTTATTTGCTTTTGAAGAAATAGAAAAAAGGCCAACTCACCACTCATTTTTTACTACCCTTGAGAGAGAGCAGTGGCTTTGCGTGATGCGGAGGCGCGTAAATGCCAATCTCTTAGCAGAACAGCCCCTCTTAGCGTAACTTTGCGAATCCTTTGCGCAACTCTGTGGTATAAAAAATAATATCTCACTGAATTTAAAATACTTCAGCAAAAAAATAAATGAAGCTAATATCTCAATTATTGTTTATATTTGCCTCATATATTATTTATAAATTAAAACCATAGAGCAATGAAAACAAAAACTATGATCTTCGCATGGATAATCTTATCCGCATTCTCTGCGGTTGCGCAAGAGAAAGTTGAAAGTCCAACCAAAAGCACCGAACCTGCGACTATAATTTTCGATGTCAACAACATCAGTGCTTTATTCTGCATCAATGAAGGTGTTACTTCCGATGAGGAGTCGGGCGCCCATTTTTTTGTCCCTAAAAATTCCACGAAAAGCACAATGTATTATTCCGATTTTTGGATTGGAGGAAGAGATCAAAATCAACAACGTAAAATAGCAAGTACACTCCTAAGAACGTTCGGCAGCAATTTTACTCCGGGTCCGATTTTTCGATATATAGCAGATGAGCCTTTTGATCCCGATGCTTGGGAGGAAGTTGAAACTGCACAAGACGAAAAATGGAATCGGTTTTATATTGTAGAGAAAAAAGAAATTGACGACTTCTTAACTTCCGGTGGCACACAGATTGCAAACTCTATCTTAGAGTGGCCCGCCCATGGCGATGTATCTATTGACCAACCCTACCATTTAGCACCCTTCTTCGACAAGAACGGCGATGGCGTCTATAATCCTCATCATGGCGACCATCCCTTAATCCGCGGGGATCGTGCCGCATTTTTCATCATTAACGGAACAAATCACTGTCATCTTGATGCGGATTTTGGCTGCTTTGAAGTTGACATACATGGGATGATTTATGGATTTGATGCTCCGCAAGATGAGGTACTAAACAACACTATTTTCCTGAATTACAAAATAGTAAATAGAACCGGAATGGATATAACGGATACGTATCTCTCCCTGGGGACTAGTTTCAACATTGGACTCCCCTCTGATGATTATATTGGATGTGATGTACAGCGAAATGCCTATTTCGGATATAATGCCAGCGCTGTCGACGGAAACGGACAAGCAGCCGCGTATGGAAACAATCCACCGATTCAAGCCGTGGTGATTTTAGGCGGCCCTACAATAAATGATGAAAGATTAGGAATGACCGGCTTTTTATCCTATACAAATGATACTGGTGTTACAGGTTATCCAAGTACCACCTTTGATTTCTATAATATTAGCAAAGGAATATGGCGGGATAACACCAGGATGCGGTATGGAGGAGGAGGTCATGTGAATTGTGGCGCCAATGGACCGGAATGTGATTATATGTATCCCGGATTAACCGACCCCGACAATATCGGTACTGACGGCGTGGATCCCAACCCATTGCAATATTCTGCTGATGGATGGACTGAAGGAGGTATTGGAAATGCACCGGGTAGTCGGAGTGGCGTGGGAAACGTGGGACCTTTCACCTTGCTGACCGACCAAACCGTTGAACTCGATTTTGCTTATCTGACCGTTTTCCCTAAAGATTCGGTAACCCGTTTTGATCAATTGGGCATTTTTATCGACAGCCTGACACAATCCTTCCTAACCGGCAAAACACCATACGGACAAGATTATGTCACCTTAAACATGCCGGACAATCCGAAGCAACCCACGCCAGCTGAAATCCTGCTCTTCCCCAATCCCACATCTGAAATAATTACTATTCAACTGAAAGACAACAATCAACAAATGGGAATAATAGAATTATATAATATATTCGGAATGAAAATCTTAACGGATAACGTATCCGGCAACGAGCATCAAATTTCAATGAAAAACCTCGCCTCCGGAATCTATTTCTGTAGAATCTATTCCCATACCAAACAAGAGCTGGGAACATATAAGATTGTGAAAAAGTAATCTCCTATTTCAAAAAAACATCCTGATCGGTCAACCGATAAAACACTTACATCAGCCTCCTGATCGGATAGAGCATCATGCCGATGATTTTTTGGTGAAGCGGGCGTAACACCCAGCGTGCGTAATTGAAGTCGGAACATTCGGTTAACGTATCATCCATATACTCTTTGACGAGCTGGGAAATTTCGGGTTTTTCTCCGGAGAGGTTGATTTCGTGCATGTAACGAAAACTTCGGTAATCGAAATTCGTGGAACCGATGGAAAAAACATGGTCATCAATCATTACCATTTTGGCGTGTATATTACCGGACTTAAACAATTTAAGCCTTATTCCGTTGCGATATAATGTGCCAAGAAAAAGATCGCGTAAATAATCCACGCTACGCACATCGGAATGTTTCGGTAAAATCACGGTCACTTTCACGCCTCGCTTCACCGCTTTCGCCAACTTATCGCGCATCGATTTACCGGTCAAAAAGTAGGGTGTCACGATTGTCACATTCTTTTTAGCCTTGTTAATCAAGTTCATGAAATAGTTTTTCGATTTTTGGTGCATAATCGAAGGCGTCTCCCTGATAATCTTAAATCCATCGTGATTGATGGTTTTATAATACTTCCGTTTTTTGATTTTTTTCTTATAAATCTCAAAATTCTCTAAAAATATCCGTTTGAAAATCCGGGCTAAGTCGTGATTTTCCACACGTAAGATACTCTCCCGCCATTTCAAGCTCCATTTCGAGAAATTTGCAGAACCTATGTAGGAGACCTGATCATCGATAGCCACGATTTTCCGATGATTGCGTGTATGATTTCTACCGAAAAGATTAAAAGTCAAGATTATTTTCTTGAAATACCGGACACAAACACCGCCTTTTTCCATATCTGCAATCAGCTTACTTTTACGTGTTCCCCAAGAATCCACGATCAGCTTCACATCCAACCCTTCGGCTGCTTTTAACAGCATTGCTTGACCAACCCGCTGCCCCACAACATCATCATTCAACCGAAAAGTTTCAACATACACGTAGTGCTTTGCGGCTAAAATATCTTGAACCAACTGATCTACCCAACTTCCCGTTGTGGCAAAAAGCAAGTATTTCGACGAGTCGGGATGTTCGAAAATCTCTTTCATTTTTTTTGAACCGAAAATCCAAACTTGCCCAATCTTTTACCCAAATTATAATATTGTCCGTGCGAATAGGCAACCAAATTAGCCCTCTCTAACAATAGCGCGTCGCTCTTTCTGTCGAAGAGGTTTTGGTCTGCATGCACAGCGACGATCTCGGCAATAAACATATCGTGTGTACCCAGCGGAACGATTTCTTTTACTACGCACTCCAAGTTTACCGGCGATTCGAATATCAATGGCGATTTGACCTTCTCCCCTCTTACCGGTGTCAAATTAGTTTGCATAAACTTGTTCACTTTCTTGCCTGACTTCACACCACACCAATCCGTTACTGTAACTAATTCACTAGACACTAAATTGATAACAAATTCTTTTTCTTCTTTAATAATATTGTAAGAATGCCTGGTTGGTCGAATGGCAACATAGCACATCGGCGGATCAGAGCAAATGGTGCCCGTCCACGCCACCGTGATGATATTATAATTATCGGGAGTAGTTCCGCAACTCACCATTACTACCGGCATGGGATTTAGCATATTGCCGGGCTTCAGCGTGCGTTTGTTATTTTTTCTATTCTGCATATAAGTATGATACGATTAATTGATGCTTTTGTTCAAAATGCGAAACGGGACCCGTTGCACATAGTTTTCTGCTGCGGTCTATTACTTTGCGGCCTTGTCCGTTCATTTCCTCAATAGCTAAAATGACTTCCTCCCACAAACTCTCGCAAGATGGATCCCGGAGGCACTGATTTTTCGGGAATGGTTTTGAAGAAGGAGAGAAACTTTAGCAAACGGCTCGCCTCGGCGTATTCGGGCTCGGTTTCGGGCACCTCGCGCAGGATCGGAATGGCATACTGTTTCAAAATCCCCAGCTCGCAACTCAGCGATGTATTGAACATGATGTCGGCGTTTTCTTGAAAGGGAAAGATATATTTTGCCTCACCGTTACGCACGCTTGGCCATCTGCGCAGCGTGTCCAATGCGGAATAGTTCCGGTAGCGGTAATCACGAATAATGCGACGTATCAACCGGTTATCGGAAGTAGGAATCGGATTTTGTGAATCAATGCTCACTGAAATCAATGCGGATGCAAATATTTTGAATTTATATCTGTCATCGATCCTTTCAGTAAGTTTAGGATTCAGGCAGTGAATACCCTCCACAATCAGAATTGACTTCTCGTTTATTTGGAGCGTCTTTCCGCGCCACTCTTTTTGACCTGTGGCAAAATTAAAGGTAGGCATCCGCACCTCTTTACCTTGCAACAACTCGTTGAGTGTTTGATTAAAAAGGGGAAGATCAACAGCATCAATCGTTTCAAAGTCGTAGTCCCCGTTTTCATCACGAGGTGTTTCGCTGCGTTCCACAAAGAAATCGTCCACCGATATCTGCACGGGCTTGTAACCCAAAACGCCTAATTGCACCGACAACCGCCGGCAGGTTGTTGTTTTCCCCGAACTGGAGGGACCACTAAGCAGCACGATTTTCACACCACCTTTTTCGTGTACCTTATCCGCCAAATTGGCGATCAATTTTTCATGAAAAGCCTCGGTAATTCTTACAAAATCATCAATTTCACCGCTATCTATCCGATCATTGATATCGGAAATATAAGGAACACCCATTTGCATCACCCATCTATTATATGCCTGATATACAGAAAACAGCTTAGGCAATTTCCGGGTTTTAGGCAATGTCTTGGGTGATTTTCGAGGTGGGAGTTTCAACAACAGCCCACTTTCGTAAATCTCTAATTTATAGGTATCCACAATACCGGTTGAGGGAACCAATACACCATAGTAGTAATTGACATCATCATCCAACCGATAGACGGAAGTGAATATCTTACCTCTATCTTCAAAGAGACGCGCCTTCTCGTATAAATTATGTTTTTTGAACTCCGCCAACGCATTGGGGGTAAGCATCTCGTCTCGCAAAAAGGGAATATTGCGTGCGGTAATTTCCTTCATTCGTTGTTCCAAGCGATCCACAATGTCTTGTGTCAATTCACCCTCTAAACCTTCCAGTTCACAATACTTGCCACCGGAAATCGAATGTAAAATCTTAAGTGTTACGTGAGGTAATTCATCCCTAACAGCCTTGAACAAAATAAAATATAAGGAACGGCTATACATATCTATGCCGTGCGTGGAGGTGATGTCAAAAAAATTTATAGCAACCGGTTTGTGGAGCCGGTAATTCAAATCCCGCACCTTATTATTAACCAATGCACCCAAAAAAGGATATTCGGAGGTCATTTTTTCCGCTTTAACGATTTCGCTCAACGAAGTGCCGAACGGATATTTGCAGACCTTTGCCAAGTCTTTAATATATACTGTAATATTTGCCATAGATTATTTGTGATTTTTAGAAAAGCGCAAAAATAATACTTTTGCCGGTCCTAATGGAGTGCACAATCACATTTATTATCACACTATCGAATGCCTATTATAAAAAAAACTGTTTTGCTTGAAAATCGTAAGGAAAAAATAGTATTTTTGCACCCTCAAAACGGGGTGTGGCGCAGTTGGCTAGCGTACTTGCATGGGGTGCAAGGGGTCGGAAGTTCGAGTCTTCTCACCCCGACGATTTGAAACAAAATGAAAGACAGTAATTTACAAGACAATTACTGTCTTTTGCATTTAAAGCAAAAGAGCAGGCTGATACTATATACAATGTAGCCGTTTTTCATCTTGAGAAACACAAATATCGGATACCGAACTTTCCACGTCTTCTTTTTTAGTACTTTTGCCGGCTTTTGTTTTTCGGAATCGTAACAAAAGTAAAACCCGATCGTATTAGCAACTAAATTTTTTGCCTATGAGACAGCTTAACATTACGAAACAAGTTACCAATCGTGAAACCGCCTCGTTAGATAAGTATCTGCACGACATTGGAAAAGTAGACCTTATCACCGCTGATGAAGAGGTGAGATTGGCGCGATTAATTAAAGACGGCGACCAACAAGCACTGGAGAAATTAACAAAAGCAAACCTCCGGTTCGTTGTTTCCGTTGCTAAACAGTATCAAAACCAAGGACTTAATTTACCCGACCTTATCAACGAGGGAAATCTCGGGTTAATTAAGGCAGCACAACGTTTTGATGAAACGCGCGGGTTCAAATTTATCTCCTATGCTGTTTGGTGGATCAGACAATCGATCCTGCAAGCATTGGCCGAACAATCTCGGATCGTGAGACTTCCGCTCAACAAGATCGGGACTATCAACAAGATCAACAAAGCTTACGCACAGCTCGAACAAGAGTACGAGCGCGAGCCCAAAGTGGAAGAGATCGCTCTGCTGCTCGACATCACCGAGGCGGAGGTGAAGGATTCCATGAGAAACTCTTCCCGCCACCTCTCCATGGACGCCTCGCTGACACAAGACGAAGATAATAACATGTACGATGTGATCAAGTCGGAAGAGTCGCCAACACCGGATACCGGCCTGCTGTACGAATCACTGAAGTTGGAGATCAACCGGGCAATCGACACATTGCCACAGCGCGAAGCCGACATCGTGAAGTTGTACTTTGGCTTAGACAGCAAACACCCAATGACGCTGGAGGAGATCGGAGAGAAATTCGACCTTACCCGCGAAAGGGTTAGACAAATCAAAGAGAAAGCAATCCGCAGATTGAAACACTCTTCCAAATGCAAAAACCTTAAAGCTTATTTAGGATAAATGACAGTGAAACGTTCAAAAATAGTCGATCTTTTAAAAAGACCGGAAGTTATTGGTATTGGCAATAAAGCTCTTGTTAAGGGCTGGGTTAGAACGAAAAGAGGCAACAATAACGTTGCGTTCATCGCCCTCAATGATGGCTCTATCGTGCAAAATATCCAAATCGTGGCAGACTTGGAGAAGTTTGATCCCGAAATGATGAAATTGGTGACCACCGGTGCGTGCATCTGCGCAACCGGCATCCTCGTTGAATCGCAAGGGAAAGGACAATCCGTTGAGATTCAAGCCGACAATATCGAAGTGTTTGGCACGGCGAATCCGGAAGTTTACCCGTTGCAGAAGAAAGGGCACAGCATGGAGTTTCTACGCGAAATCGCTCACCTGCGGCCGCGTACCAACTATTTCGGTTGCGTGCTCCGTCTACGCCACGCCATGTCTTTCGCCATCCACAAGTTTTTCAACGATAAGGGCTATTTCTACATGCATACGCCGATCATTACTGGCTCCGACGCTGAAGGTGCCGGCGCCATGTTTAATGTCACCACCCTCGATCTGCAAAATATTCCGAAGACAGAAGAAGGGAAAGTCGATTATGCACAAGATTTCTTTGGGAAACCTACCAACCTGACCGTTTCAGGACAACTTGAAGGTGAACTTGGCGCATTAGCTTTAGGCGGTATTTACACTTTCGGCCCTACTTTCAGAGCGGAAAACAGCAATACTCCCAGACACTTGGCCGAATTTTGGATGATCGAACCCGAAGTCGCTTTCAACGACAATACTGACAATATGGATTTGGCGGAAGAGTTTATCAAATATCTCGTGCAATATGCATTGGATAACAACAGTGATGACCTCGAATTCCTCAACAACATGATAGACAAAGAGTTGATCGAACGTCTCCAGTTTGTTACAAAAAATGATTTCGTGCGATTAGCTTACACAGAAGCGATTGATATTTTGTTAAAATCGGGCAAAAAGTTCGAGTTTAAGGTGGAATGGGGTGTTGACCTGCAATCGGAACACGAGCGTTATTTAGTAGAGGAACATTTTCACAAGCCGGTTATTTTGGTGGATTACCCCAAAGAGATCAAGGCTTTCTATATGAAACAAAATGACGACGGCAAGACGGTACGAGCCATGGACGTACTTTTCCCGAAGATCGGCGAGATCATCGGCGGTTCGGAACGCGAAGCTGATTACGACAAACTACTCCAACGCGTGCGAGAGCTGGGCATTCCCGAAAAGGATGTTTGGTGGTACTTGGAGACGCGTCAATTTGGCACCGCCCCTCATGCCGGATTCGGTCTCGGCTTTGAACGGTTGATGCTCTTTGTCACCGGGTTATCCAATATCAGAGATGTGATTCCGTTCCCTCGCACACCGATGAATGCGGAGTTCTAATGACCCATCGGTCGAATGACCACACCAATTGACATAAACATATTAACTGTATAACCGCATTTTCGAGTTATACAGTTTTTTTTGTGACCTTGCAAAACCATTGTGTACCTTGTGTTTAATCCGAGGTCGTTGTTTCCATCTCCACGTCCTTCTTTTTTCGTTATCTTCGCGACCGTTTTTTAGCAACAGGACAGGGACAATTTGATGGAACAGTTAGAGAGAGAAAATTACGACGAATTAGTAAGTCGTTTCAAACAAATGATAAAAGGAAATAATCCTCATTTCTTCGATTCGGAGGAGATGGAGATTATCATCGAAGAGTTTTTATTTTTCTTCGATTTTGAATATTGCGACAAGGCGTTGGATTATGCTATCTCCGTTTTTCCACAGCAAGCCATCTTCCACATATTGAGAGCCAAGAAGTTCCGCATGGAGATCGAGTTCGAGAAGGCGGAAGAGGAACTGCGTTTGGTGGAGAGTCAGTTTCCTCCGTCTCCGGAACTGTATAAAGAAAAATATGTGCTTAATTCTATCCTCGAAGATGACCCTGAAAATTACCGGTTACTACTGAAAGCGCAGGATATGGATCCTAAAGATCCTGAAACACAATTCTTCCTGTCATTTGAATACCTCAAAAGAAACCAACTTGGGAAAGCCATCGACCGCCTAAAATTCGCCATCCGAGAGGATGAAGAGTTCGCAGAAAAGCTATATCACTTCTCCTACTATTTTGAGCATAGCGCCAACTATTCCGATGCCCTCGTCTTCTATTCGAGTTTGACGGATGAATTTCCGCTGCTCAAAGGAACTTGGTTCGGATTAGGCTTAGTTTACAGCTGGTTAGGAAATCATGAAGAGGCCATCAACGCATACAAATACGCTTTAAGCATCGATGACGATATCCCCACGGCCTATTACAATATCGGCAATTCCTACTTCGACATGGAACAGTATGAAAATGCGATCCAATCCTATATGACATCATGGGAAATTGAACAAAACGACTTCAATTCAATCGCTTGCATTGGCGATTGTTACTACAAATTGGGGAATTTCGACATGGCGCGAGACTATTATCTGAAAGCTTTGGAGTTGGAGCCCGAAAATGTGGATGCGCTTTACGGCATGATTAACTTATGCAAAGAGAGCAATAATACGGCCGCAACTCGCAACTACGTAATGAAAGCGATCAAGGCTATGCCCAACAATTTCGACCTCCTTTTTTTCGCTTTGCAGTTGTATGACGAAACCCTGCATGAGGAAAAACTGATCGAATTATTCGCCTGCACACTGGAGCTCACCGAATTCGAAGAACTTCATTTTGAAGATTTCATCATTTATTGTTGTACTTACGAGCATTATTTGGACGGCTTGATCATCTTCCGGCATTATGAATCGCACAAAGCAGTGAGCCAAATGAAGGATTATTTCATCGCAGCGTGCTATTACCTGTCGGGGGATATCGCTAATGGCAACCAACATCTATGTAATGCTCTAATGCTCAATTTCAAACAATACAGAACCTTCTTGAATCTGAATTCCAAGTTGGAAGAGATCCCCGACATTATAAACCTTATCGAAATATTTAGAAGTTGATGAAAAAAGCTTTTTACACCATTTTTTTCACCGTGGCGCTGTTTTGCAGTTGTTCTGCCCATGAGCATATTGATTCGCTTTCAGTGCAACAACCTACCGAAACTGTTGAGAAATCATCATTTGTCAACCGGGTTGTGGATTGGTATATGGATAATCTGAACTACGGCACAGTAACATTGCTGATGACCATTGAAAGTTCGTTCATCCCGTTTCCTTCAGAGGTTGTGGTACCGCCTGCCGCTTACGCTGCCTGCAACCCCGAGAACACCTCGCTTTATACTACAGACAGCAAATTCATCAACATCTCATTAGTAGTACTCTTTGCCACGCTGGGTGCTATAGTGGGTGCATTAATCAACTACTTTCTGGCTCTGTTTTTAGGACGGCCTATCATCTATTGGTTTGCCGACAGCAAGTTAGGACATCTCCTGCTACTCAACGGCGAAAAGATAAAAAAAGCCGAAGACTACTTTGTGGCACACGGCAACATTTCCACCTTTATCGGTCGTTTGGTTCCAGGCATCCGACAACTGATTTCCGTCCCTGCCGGTTTGGCAAAAATGAAAATCACCCCCTTCATCCTTTTCACCATGCTGGGCGCCGGTATTTGGAATATAATTTTGGCTGTCTTAGGATTTGTCGCACATGGACAACGCGACCTCATCGACAAATACAGCCATGAACTTTCATGGGTTTTACTGGGACTTGCAGCACTGCTTGCGTGTTACCTCATCTTCAAAGCAATTAAAAAACGCAGAAAATCCACATCGGAAAAATAATTGATGCTTTTCTGGATGTAAAATATGACAAGTTCAAAACAATGGCAGAACATAATGTAGTTAGAGAATTCGGCATCATCGGCTTTCCGCTATCACACAGCCGTTCCCCCCAGTATTTCCATCAAAAGTTTGAAAAGGAAAACCTGGCTTGGCATTTCTACCATCTCTTCGAGATCGACACTATTTTCAAAATACACCCACTCATTAAAAGCCACCCTTTTTTATATGGTCTAAATGTCACGACTCCACACAAGCAAACAGTCATTCCACACCTTCACCGATTGGATAAGACTGCGGAAGAAATCGGAGCCGTAAACGCTATCAAGATCGTTCACGAAGGTGAGACTACTGAGCTGATCGGTTACAACACGGATGCCGACGCTTTCATCGAATCGCTGGAAGAAGCTTGGGGATTGGATTTCCGCAAAGCAATGGTGTTTGGAAGTGGAGGTGCGGCCGCGGCTGCCCACTATGCCTTGGAGATGCAAGGCATCACTGTCACCAAAGTGTCGCGTACTACCCAAAAGGGCTACATCACTTACGAAGAGATTACGCCGTCAATGTTTGCAGAGCACAGTTTGTTGGTCAACGCCACACCTGTCGGCATGCTTAACTTCCCAACTCAACAGTTACCGATCTCTCCGGATAATATCACGGACAAACACCACCTTTTTGACATGATCTATAATCCTGAAAAAACACCATTCTTGCAACTTGGCGAAGAAAAAGGCGCAAAAATATTGAACGGAAATCGGATGTTTGAAATACAGGCGGAGAAAAGCTGGAAAATCTTTACTCATACCGCAACCGAATAGTTAATTATCCGGTTGTTTAGTTTTGCAACATGAAATCACATTTATCTAAACGCATCAGTATCGGATATATCAGGAAGGTCATCGCTAACATTCGGAGCGACCAGACATTGCTTGAAGAGTTGTACGTGTTGCTTTTCGACGAGGATGATACGGTCGCTTATCAAGCAGCGTGGGTATTCACCCACTTTAATCCCGACGAGATCAAGTGGCTGGCAAACAAGCAAAATGCGCTTATTGACGAGGCTCTCGTCTGCAATCATGTGGGCAAAAGGCGGTTATTATTGACACTCATCAACCTCAATCCACTCCCCGAGCCGACACGTGTCGACCTTCTCGACCGTTGCTTACTAAACCTGCGCTCGTTACTGGAGCCTCCCGGCATCATCACTCTCAGCGCCAAGCTCGCTTTCAAGATGTGCAAGCCATACCCCGAATTACGCCAAGAACTGGAATGTGTTTTAGAAAACATGGAAGTAGAAACATCTGTTCCATCTATTAAAATGATAAAGAGAAAGATATCACGGAATTTAAAAGAGCTAAAGAAGAATGAGCGAATTTAAGATCAGCGAATTAATTGAAGATTTTTTGCGCAAAAATCAAAAGAGTAACATATACTACGAGCAAGTTGCGGTTCAATTATGGAAGACTGAAATGGGCGATTCTATTTTTCGATACACCAAGAGTGTCTCGATGCAAAATGGCGTGCTGTATGTTTCGTTGCTCAATGCCTCCTTGAAGTTTGAGATGATGGGACGTAAAAGCGAAATCATCAAGAAAATCAATGAGAAAGCGGGAGTTCCGGTTGTGAAGGATGTCATTTTCAGATAAAAAAATCTGAAAAACAGATGTCAAACTGTTTTTCAGATTGATAAATTTCAACTATAAGCAAAACAACGTCTATCTTTTCTCAACAACGAATTTTTTCACTACCACGCCATCTCCAACAGAGATATGCAGCAAATAAGCCCCATTGGCATACTTACTCAAATCGATCATCATCTTTGGATTTCCTTTGTTTTCGCTCTCAAAAATTTTCTTGCCCATCGGTGTATATATCTCTATCTTATGGTAGATGAGATTTGTGTTTGCATTGCGGTCCTCTACATAAAGGAACTCTTGCGCCGGATTGGGGTAAACCATTATTCCATCGCTCTTAGTGTGGCGCGAAGTCGCCAATGCAAAATCAACCCGGATCACTTGATCTTCCGTGATATTTTGCAAGCGGTAGATTGAATCTTGTTCCAACGTAACCGGAAGACCATTAACTACAATATTATCAACTTTGTAACCATTATTCGGTTTGATGATAAAAACAGTATCCGCACCTTCCACCATGGTGAATATACCTGAAGGAGCAATCGTTCCATTAGCACTTGCCGTGGCATCAACGGTATAAGTTTGAATCATTTTCTCCACCTCGATGTATGTGATCACCACCGGCTTCGTACTAGCAACATCTCCTCCGGTAATTTTGTACGTAACTTCCTCTTTTGTAAATACCGAATCGATAAATGTCCCGCAATGGTCGCGATCCAAGCCGGTGATTGAATCGATCAGTTGGTCATTTCTGTAAAGATAAGCAATACGATCTTCCGAGTTGCTTTTCCCTTTCACGTCGATGGTGACAATTTTAGCGTCAGGTACTGTAAAATAGGCGAACCCACCATCTTTTAATCCACGAATCCTAAAATGGATACTATCGTTTTGACACTCGCCTTCCGAATACTCGGTATTGGCATAATAAGCGTGCAGCTCAACTCCAGTAGGCAAAGTAGCGTAAGAGGTGTCAAATTGATAATAGTCAATGGGGAGATCAAATGTTCTAAAGTTTTCTTTGATCCAATAGTGTGTATCATCTTGTGCCTTAACAAAATGAGTGCACATCATAATTAAAAGGAACAAAATAGAAGTAATTTGTAATGTTTTTTTCATGAGATCAGGTTTTAATTAACAATCCGCAAATATAAAAAAAAGTTGCCTGATTTCTCAAGCAACTTTTTTTTGTCTTTCAGGAAAAACAGACCATGCTTACCCTTCGTTTTCAGCAGAAGCTTCCACATTTCTTGTCGTAAGGATAGAAAGTATGATTTTGTTAGGACTTTCCATAAATTGGATTTTATCTATTCCCAAATTGCCAATTTTAAATGTATCATTGATTTCAAGGTTTGAAATATCCACCATGATATTTTCCGGAATATCTTTCAATTCACCTTTCACTTTCAATTTTCTCACTTTTTTCGCCAATTTCCCACCGCGGAGAACACCGGGCGAAGTTCCGGTTATTTTGATTGGAATATCAATCGTAATAGGTTTCCCATCGATAACTTCCAAGAAGTCAACATGCAACAATTTATCGCTAATAGGATGAAATTGAGTTGCTTGCACGATGGCATTACATGTTCTATCTCCCACGGTAAGCTCAGCATACCGCACTTCGGGTGTATAAAGTAATTTCCGGAATTGTTCTTCCGGCACTACAAATTGGTATTGTTGTTTCCCACCGTATAAAACACAAGGCACCATGCCGTTAACTCTTTGTGCTTTTGCATCTTTTTTCCCTACGTTCTCCCTTAGAGAACCGCTAATAGATACTGATTTCATTGTTCTTTTTTTTAATTAATTACTGGTCTTTTTAAAAGCGTGCAAAAGTAAGTAAATTTTTCTTTCTCTCGAAAAAAATTTATCTCAAAAAAAATACTATTTTTGCGCCTTGAATTTTAAAAATCTAAAAATAATAAATTTGTTGATATGGCAGCAATTGGATCAATTCGCAAACACGGGGTACTAATGATGATAGTTATTGGTTTTGCTCTGGTACTCTTTTTATTAACCGGACTTTTTGATGGAAACACGTTAAATAGGTTCATCCACGGTGACCAGTACACGCGAGGCAAAATAGACGGGCAATATGTTGATGAGCGTTACGCTACTTTGTACGAAGAACTCACTGTTTTGTATAAAATATTAAACGACAAAAACACATTGGAAGAGGCTGAGACCTATTTCATCCACGAGTTAACTTGGGAGCAACTGCTCACAGAGATCACATTAAACAAGGAGTTTGAATCGTTAGGCATCATCTACACCGACGAAGCAATTGAGGTCATCATGGATGAGGTATTCGCCACTCTATCTACCCAACAACCAAATAACTACCTGATTGGCTATTATAGCTACTTGGCAAAAATGAGAGGCGAGGAGTTTGCCCAACAAGTACTCATGAGCATCCGCGACTTAAAAGACCAGCCGGACTATGCTGACTTATATTATATGTATAAGGTTATCCAAGACCGGATCGTTTTCGAAAGCAAAATGAATACTTACAGAGGATTCGCTATGGGCACAATGAATTTCTCGGATGAGTTAGCGAAAAAAATCGCCACTGAAAATAAAACAATGACGGCGCAATTGATGAGCATCAATCCGCAGCACGCCTCTTTCGCTGAAATCGATGCAACTGTTTCTGAAAAAGAGATGAAAAACTGGTATAACGAGAATAAATTCCGTTATAACAATTTGGTGGAAACACGCGACATCGATATCGCTCTTTTCCCAATTATACCGACAAATACAGATAAGCAAAATATTGAGAATGAAATTCGGGAGAAATTCGAGAACTTGCAGTCTACAACTCTTGACAGCTTCAACAGGGCGCAAATGTTCCAAATCGTGGACAGCTCATACCATAAAGCCGGAAGCAATCTGATTGTAAACACGACAAACGGATATATCGCATTGGATGTGATCGACACATTAGAAAAAATCATCTTCAATTCCGCCCCTGGCGACTACATCGAACCTTACAACCATGAAGACCAAATCTGGTTTTACGGACAGACATTCGGAACCGCGCAACGCTCTGACTCCATATTGGTTGCTTTATTATTCGTGGATTACAAGTCTCAACAAAATCCGAACGGCACCCGCACTAAAAAAGAGGCTCGTCTTGAAGCTGACAGTGTGAAAAATGTGATATTGAACGGCGAAGCTTCCGTTTTTGAATTGTTGCCAAATTATCTTGGCGGCAGAAATGCAACCGATACTACACTGTGGATTTCCGAAGACGATTTCCGCGGCAACATAGATTTATACTCCAACCTGCTCGAAACTCCTGTTGGCGGGGTTTATGTTGAAAACAATAAAGCTACCGCTTACAATATTTTCCAAGTCCTGGCTAAAACGGATCCGATAATTAAAAAACAATATGCTCTTTACGCAGCTGACATCATTGCTTCGGATGAAACGATTAACTCATTGCGTTCGCAAGCACAACAATTGGCATCGGCAAGTAGCACCACCGAAGAATTTCACACTGAAGCCAATAACGCTGGCGTACAAGTAATGAACGGAAATGCCATCACTCCTATGGCAACATCTATCAACCAAATGCCAGGTTTTAGATCGGTTGTTTATTGGGCATTCAACGAAAACACTGCGAAAAATGCGGTTTCCGATATTTTCAAATTAGACAACGGCTATTTTGCCGTGGCAACCGTAGTGGAAAAACATCCGCAAGGCACTCCTAAATTTGAAGATGTTAAAGATGCTATTTCCGCAGAGATGACACATATTAAAAAGGTGGAATTAGTGAAAGAGAAAATCGCCGCTGAAATCGCCGCTGGAAAATCAATGAAAGATGTGGCTTCCGCGTATGGCTCCATCGTAATGGACAGCGTGAAAATGACTTATCTTGGCGAACAAGGCCAAAACAGAGGTGTTGACAACGGTGCTACCGGAGAAATGTTCGCTAAAAGTTCCAACAACGGTGTGCAGACAATTGCCGGCAAAGACAATGTTTATGTTTTTGCAGCCGGCAGTGTAGTGGACGGCGCACAACCTTCCGAAACACTCCAACAAGAGAAGTTCTTATTACGTAACATCTTTTCGGGCAGAGGCATGCGCAATGAATACATGGTAATCACCGGTTTGAGAAAAAATATTGAGATCCTCGATAATAGAGGTCGATTGATTCCATAAAATATTTTACCCCTAAGTTAAACCCAGCATAATACAGATTGTCTATGCTGGGTTTTTTTATTGCATAAAAGTATCTAAATATATGATGAGAAAAATTATCCTGTTCAACTCTATCTTAACCCTACTCCTTTCTTTCCCCGTTTATTCCCAACAACGCCCACAGATACAAATCCCCGATAGTGCGGGCATTGTGATGGGTTCGTTAGTGGATGCCGGCATGCAACCGATCCCATACGCCACCATCCACATACGCAGTCTTCCCGATTCACTATCTCAAGGCATGACTATCAGCGATGAAGACGGTCGCTTTTCCTTCAACCCTATCCATTACGGCCTCTATTACATCGACATTAATGCGATGGGGTATAAAAACCATCTCACAAAGCCATTCACGATATCGAAAGAAAATCCCATGCACCGAATGCCGCGCTACAAACTGGAAGAGAGATCAGAGATGCTGGAAAGTGTTACGGTTACAGCGCAAAAGAATATGCTGACCACCAATTTGGACAAAAAAGTCTTCAATGTGGATGCAAATATTTCGGCGGATGGCGCCACAGCGGTGGAGGTTTTGCAAGACATCCCTTCCGTGGATGTGGATTTGGAGGGGAATGTGACGCTACGGGGTAGTGAAAACGTGACCATCTTGGTAGATGGCCGGCCCACAAACTTAACGCTGGAGCAGATTCCCGCCGCACAAATTGAATCAATCGAGGTGATCACTAACCCTTCGGCCCGCTTGGAACCCGATGGCATGGCCGGCATTTTAAACGTAGTGCTAAAAAAGAAAAAAGAGAGCGGATTCACCGGCATGGTAAGCCTCGGCAGCGGGATGACCATCTTTCAAAATAAAGCTTACTTTGAAAATTATAATGGAAACGTGAATCTGAATTACACATATAACAAAATCACACTTTATCTTAATTATAATTTCCGGACAAATGGCCGGCATAGTGCCGGAACAATGGAGCGCACCTCTTGGTTTAACACCATTGACACATCCTATCTCTTTCAAGAAAACAGTAGCGACAATTCCGGCATGAGCCACAGTTTGCGGACGGGATTAGACTGGTTTATCAACAAACAAAATACGCTGGCCTTCTCTTTCGGTTATAACAATAGTAATCGAAACTCTTCCAGCGAAACATCCTCCGACAACGCAAGGGTTCGTTATGGCGAATATTTCCCCTATATGACATACGATCAATTGAGTAAATCGGATAACGGAAACAACCATTTTAATGCTAATATCAACTATAAAAAAGAGTTCAACGTAAAAGGTATGGAATTAGTTGCGGATTTGTATTACACACAGATGCAAGGCAATAACATCAACAGAATGAGCCAATTTTACACCATCCCGGACAGTACGCCCAACTATTTTCAACGTACCGAAAATATCACGTCAAACCGGAATGCCACTGCGCAAATTGATTTTGTATCACCAGTCGGCAACGGCGGGCGTATTGAAGCTGGCTACAAATTCTCGCTGCGGATGAACGGTCAAGACTACTCCCTTTTTGATGGGCACAGAGAAGAGTCTTTAGTTATCGACTCCTTGCAAATCAACGATTTTCTTTACACCGAATATATCAACGCCGCATACCTCATCTATTCCAATACTTTTTGGAAAAAATTGAAAGTTCAAGCAGGTTTACGCGCCGAACAGGCCAACACTTCCTCCGATTTGCGTTCTGCCGACACCATCATCAAAAACCCGTATTTCAACCTCTTCCCCACGCTACACATCCGCTACGAACCTTCGGAAAAGCACAATTTCCAATTCAGCTATTCGCGCAGGGTCTCCCGTCCGCGTGTCTATCAACTCAACCCATTTGTGGATATTTCCGACAAGATGAATCTCCGTGTCGGCAACCCGTTATTAATGCCTGAGTTTGTCAATTCGTTAGAACTTTCGTATCTCTACATCATGAAAAAGGGGTCCTTAAATGTCACGGCCTTCTATCGTCAACGCAAGAATATCATCACCCGCTATACTCAAATTTTTGAAGGGATTAATGAGGATGGCGGAGAATACACTTATACGCTGACTTCATACGAGAACTTGAACAAGAGTCAGAATTTTGGATTCGAAGCAGTTCTTGGCATGCGAATCAACAAGGTTTGGCGTTTCAATCTGAATGCCGACTTCTACCGCGTGATCATCAACAGTGACGACTTGATCGATGAGAACCTCTCCCGCGACTGGGCATGGGGGGCGCGGCTTAACCAATATTTCACATTCCCCAAAGACTGGGAGGCACAGCTCAATTTTCGTTACCGTTCCGGATCCTTGACAACCGGCAGTATGGGCTGGGGAAGTGGCGGCGTAGGACAGGGACGACGCTCACCAAGCTACTCTCTCGGTCTCAGCGCGCGCAAATCTTTCTTTAAGAAAACCCTCACCGTCAGTTTGAATATCCGCGATTTGATCTATCGCCGGACCACAATCGTAAACACCTACTCCCACGAAGAGGTGAGTGGTTATGATGCGACCAGCACACGTTATAACTCGCAATTTCAAGCCTACCTGACATTAAGTTATAAAATCAACAACTTCAAACAACGCCGCACCCCCGAACGGGGAGAAAACAGCGAAGAAGAAATGATGGAATAATGATCAATGATGCCCCGTCTTCCTTGCTTCTTATTAATTATCTTTGCCGCTGTTAATAAAAATACTGTTTTATGAAAATACATTTTATTGCCATCGGTGGGAGCGCCATGCACAACCTCGCCATTGCCTTGCATTTGAAAGGCTATGAGATCACCGGTTCCGACGACGAAATTTTTGATCCGGCAAAAGGAAGATTGGAAAAATATGGCCTGTTACCCCAAAACATCGGCTGGAATCCGGATGCGATTACCTCTGATCTGGATGCGGTTATCCTAGGAATGCATGCCAGGGAAGATAACCCGGAGTTACTGAAAGCTAAAAAATTGGGTATTAAAATCTATTCTTATCCCGAATTTTTATACGAACAAAGCAAAGACAAAACCCGTATCGTGATTGGTGGAAGTCATGGAAAAACAACTATTACCTCGATGATTATCCATGTTTTACAAAAGCTAAAGCGGGATTGCGACTATATGGTTGGCGCACAGTTAGAAGGCTTCGAGGTTATGGTTAAATTGAGTGAGGAAGCAAACATCATGATCATTGAAGGCGATGAATATCTCACATCTCCGATTGATCGCCGTCCAAAATTCCATCTATATCAACCGGATATCGGAATTATCAGCGGAATCGCTTGGGATCACATCAACGTTTTTCCTACTTTTGAAAACTATGTGGAACAGTTTCAAATTTTTGCGGAAATGATTCCTCAAAATGGCACTTACATCTATTGTAAAGATGATGATGTGTTGGCCAAAATGAGTGAAAAAATCGCTATAAAAAACAAAATCCCCTATTCAATACCAGCGTATCATATCACTAATGGCACCACTTTTTTAGAAACACAATACGGCGATATTCCGTTGCAAATTTTCGGAAAACACAATCTGGCAAACCTCAACGCTGCCCGTCACGCTTGCTTGGCTGTTGGAGTGGACGAGAAAGATTTCTACCAAGCGATCTCTTCATTTAAAGGTGCTTCGAAACGTTTGGAATTGATTGCAAAGAGCGATAGTATTGCCGTTTACAAGGATTTTGCCCATTCTCCATCCAAACTGAAAGCCACTATTGAAGCTGTTCGCGAACAATTTCCAAACCGTAAATTATTAGCTTTCATGGAGCTACATACTTTCAGCAGCTTAAACGAGGATTTTTTACGCGAATACGAGGGAACAATGAGGGGCGCTGATGCGTCTATTGTCTATTATAATTTTCACGCATTAGAACATAAGAGATTACCTAAATTGGAAAAAAACATCGTGAAAGACTTTTTTAATCAAGAAAATTTAGATGTTTTTACTGATTCTAAGGAATTAATTGATAAGATATTATTGCATATCGAATCACCTTCGGTCTACTTATTTATGTCGTCTGGGAATTTTAATGGAGTAGATTTAAACGAGTTAGGAAATAAAATTGTACTTTTGCACACTTCAAAAAATAATAATAATTAAAATCAATCATCATGAAAAAATTCGGATTTACATTATGGATTGTGTTGTTAGGAATGATTTCTTTTGCACAACCCAAAATTCAATTTGAAAAAACTACACACGATTTTGGCACCATCAAGGAAGAAGGGGGAAGACAAACCGGTAGATTTGAATTTACGAATGTGGGTGACAGCGCATTAGTCTTAACCCAAGTCAAAGCCAGTTGTGGCTGTACCGCTACAGATTACACCAGAACACCCATTGCTCCCGGCGAAAAAGGCTTTATCGATGCTGCGTACAACCCATCCGGTCGCCCCGGAGGCATCAACAAAAACGTTAGAGTTACCACCAATGAACCGAAATTTCAAGGCGAAAGCAAAGCTTCTCCTTATGTTCTCTATCTCAAAGGAAATGTTGAAAAAAGACCTCCTACAATTTTCGAACAAGCTGGTTACAAAATAGGTACCGGTATGATGCGCGTGAAAGACCCCAACATCAAATTCACCATCAAAAATACGGAAACCCACTTGGATACTATCACTGTGAAAAACTTTTGGACTAAACCCATCACTGTGGAATATGAGAAACTACCTGAATATATCACCGAGGTGTACAGGAGTTTCAAGGGTGAGATCCAACCCGACAAGGAAGAGATCATCGTTTTCAAATATGACGCCACAAAGAAGAATGATTTCGGCACGATCAATGAGCATATCATCTTGAAAACTACCGATTCTTTGGATGCAAAAAAGGCTGTGAGCTTCAATGCCACTATCCGGGAAGATTTTGCGAAAGTGAATTTAGCGAAAGCGCCCAAGGCTACCATAGAGAGCAACACGATCGATATGGGGGAAGTTACAGTCAACCAAAATAAAGAGACTGAGATCACCATCAAGAACGAAGGTCGCAACCCACTTATCATCCGCAAAATAGCATCGTCACACCGCGATATGACGACAACCGTAACAACTATAACCATCGATTCTGGCAAATCGGAAACCATTTCTTTAAAATATTATCCTCGTAGAGTTGGAAATGCAAAAGGGACGGTCGAATTTATCACTAACGATCCTGCAAACGATGTAATCGTAGTTAATTACAGTGCAAAAGTGATAAAATAATAAAATGATATACCTCAGATAAAAAAATGACCGGATGTTAAGTTACATTTGGTCATTTTTTTATCTCTCCACCTACAGAATTTTCTAACATCAAGCACTTCAATTCAACACTTTATTAGACATTCTTTTCTCTTACACAAAACAATCCGCTCGTTTTCAGGTTATGAAATAGTAACATTTTAAATATACGATCATGAGAATCAAATCATCAGAAATGCCATTAAAAGATGGAGGCAAAATATACCATCTCAATTTAATTTCCGAAGAGTTAGGTGACACCGTCATTTTAGTTGGCGACCCTGACCGCGTGGAATCGGTATCCAAACGTTTCGATTCCATCACGGTAAAAAGACAAAACCGCGAACTTGTCACCCATTCGGGATTATTAGGTGGGAAATCCATAACGGCGCTTTCCACCGGCATGGGCACGGACAATATCGACATTGTCATCAATGAGTTAGACGCACTTGCTAATGTGGACTTAAACAAAGGGGTGGTTAACGCCGAACACAAATCACTTAACCTCATCCGTATCGGAACATGCGGAATCGTACAACCCGACATACCTCTTGAAAGCTATATCGTTTCCGAATTTGGATTTGGATTCGATGGATTACTGCACTTCTACCAGCACGGCGACATCTTCCGTGATGACATTGCAGACGATTTTGTTAAACAGACTAACTGGGATGATAAATTACCGTATCCCTACTGCGTTCCTGCGGATGATCATCTGCTGAAAACCATTGGCCACGACATGACCCATGGGATTACCGCATCCGCCCCCGGTTTTTATGGACCTCAAGGGAGAGAAATCAGAGCCAAGGTGCGTTTCCCCGATTTGAAAAAACGCATTGAAATGTTTAGATATGACGGCCTCCGCATCATGAATCTAGAGATGGAATGCTCTGCTATTTATGGATTAGGGAAACTTTTGGGACACAAAACGTTGACCGTTTGCGTGGGTATCGCTAACCGATTCACCGGCGACTTCACCGCCAACTATCAACCCGCCATGGATAAACTAATCGACACAGTTTTAGAGAGAACGATCAGTTGTTAAGTAAAAGCAATCACAATCTTATGAAATCTTACAGAAAAGAACTGTTTTTCAACATTCCCCAACGCAGGGGTTTAGTCAACATTACTACTGAGGTTCAGCAAGCAATTACCGGGAGCGGTGTGCGCGAAGGGCTGGTATTAGTGAATGCCATGCACATCACCGCTAGCGTTTTTATCAATGATGATGAAAGCGGTCTTCACCACGACTATGAAGTGTGGTTAGAAAAATTAGCTCCCGAAAAACCATACAACCAATATCGGCACAACGGCTTTGAAGACAATGCCGACGCCCATCTAAAAAGGACGATTATGGGGCGCGAAGTGGTTGTGGCTATCACCAACGGACAACTTGATTTTGGTCCGTGGGAACAGATCTTCTACTATGAATTAGATGGTAAAAGAAAAAAACGCGCACTGATTAAAATTATCGGAGAATGAACAACCACAAGAATTTATTCCTTTCAATCAACTATTTACAAAAAGGAACTCCCCGTCAACAAGAGGCATACCATCTGCTTACTGAACATAGCGTGATGGAAAGGTTGAAGTTATACACTCCGATTCTCACAGGCACAATACCTCTTTCCATCGACATAGACACCAGCGACTTGGATATCATCTGCTGCTACAAAGACGCTGCCGAATTCCGAGATTGCCTTCAGCAGTTTGCGTCATATCCCGAATACAAATTAGAAGAGAAGGATATCCACCAACAACCCTCGATTATCGCTTCATTCCGGTTAGAGAGTTTTCCTGTTGAGATTTTCGGGCAAAAGTTACCCGTCACGGAACAACAATCCTATCGGCATCTGCTCATCGAAAACCGTATTTTGCTTCTAATGGGCGACACATTCAAGGACCATGTTATCAAACTCAAGCAACAAGGAATAAAAACCGAACCTGCCTTTGCCCAGCTACTCGGTCTCGAAGGCGACCCATACGAGGCGATACTGAAAGTATGAAGTTCGAGGCTTACTCTTCCCAAATGTGTGCCGTTTATACAAATTTCCTGCAATAGGTAAAAAATATCGGGATATCTTTGTGCACTTAGTGCCCCTTGTGGTTAATTGAAAATAAATTAATTAACCGCAAGGGGCACTAAGATCACCATGAGTTTTTAGTAAAACGGAATTGCCACCAGGATTCTATCCAAACAGTTCGCCGATTTCAATTTTCTCCATCTTCTTACCATCTCTATAAACGCGGGCGCTACCGGGTCCAATTTCATCAATCAGAATCAGATTTCCGTCCCGGTCTCTGCCATACTCAACTTTAAAATCCCAAATATCACATCCCAACTTCTGGAATTCAGCATATAGGATCTCCCCGATTACTTTTGTATATCCTTTCAGCGTATCATAATCATCACCGGATAAAATATCAAGAGCATCCATGAAGTCCTTTTCAATGTAAGGATCTCCGGCTTCATCGTCTTTCACCGTCGCATGAATCACCGGAGACGAAAAGATATCTCCATCTTTAAAATTCTTATTATATCGTCCGAAAATCTTCCGGAAACTTCCGGTAAATCGGTTTCGCCATATCCACTCAACACCACCGGTTTCATTTACAAAAGTCTCTTTTCCAATAGTAGTAACCGGCTTCACTTCCATCTGCAAATTTTCCACATCAATCCCTATCAAGTGAGTTGGGATTCCCGCATCCGCAAACAATTTGAAAAAATGCTGCGTCATCAGAATGCAAGCCCGAGCGCTACCGGCAACCTCTTTTCCTATTTTATTTCCACCGGGATCCTCTTCCCCCAAATCATTCATTGTTGTTTTATTCGTAAACTGTAGGAGTAGGTTTCCATTTTCCAACCGGTAAACATCTTTTGTTTTACCCACATACATTCTTTCAAGTTCTTTTGTATTGTACATATTCTATCTGTTAGTTTGTTTTGTATTTATACTCTATTTTTTGTAACTCTTCATTGGCTTTAACGATTTTCCCTTTCAGCTTCTCCTTGTATTGAGCGAATTTCTGTTGCAGGTTTTGGTCGCTAAGAGCCAGCATCTGAACGGCTAACAATCCTGCATTAAGAGCGGCATCAATACCTACCGTTGCAACCGGTATCCCCGGAGGCATCTGCACGATAGCGAGCAGTGCATCCACCCCTTCCAGAGTTGATTTAATGGGAACGCCAATCACGGGGAGAGTTGTCATGGATGCGATCACGCCCGGAAGGTGTGCCGCCATACCTGCCGCAGCAATAATAACCTTAATTCCGCGCTCAGCTGCATGGGTGGCAAAATCTTCCACCTCTTTGGGAGTACGATGCGCCGAAAGGGCGTGAATTTCAAACGGGATCTGCATCTCATCGAGAAGATCCGCCGCTTTTTTCATTACAGGAAGATCACTGGTGCTTCCCATAATAATACTTACTAATGGTTTCATATAAAGTGTTTTCGCAATATTTTTTTATCAATTCCGGTATTTATCAACCCCAAGCAACAAATACTATTTTTTAGGTGGCTAAATTAGGAAAAAAAATTGTTCCGTTCATCGGGAAAATTTCCGTTTTCATCGTTTTTTGTTTGGATTGCAGCAAGACAGTCTCTATTTTTGCCGAAAAATTTAAAACCTTTCAAGATGAGAAACAGGACTAATAACAAAGATGTGAGATCAGGAATTATCTTTGGCTTACTTTTATTGATTGTGGGATTCGTATTAATATTTACAAATACGGGATTGTTACCATGGCAGTTTCGCACTATTGTTTTTTCATGGCAGATGCTCTTGATTGCCATTGGGCTATTTTTTCTTTCCCATAAAGATTATTCTTTCGGACTCATCATGATGGGTGTCGGCACTTTCTTCATTCTACCCAAGCTAAGCCGTGTTTTTCCCGATGAATTTTGGTTTATCCAAACCGATTTCATCACTAACTATTGGCCTATTTTGCTGATTGTGGGTGGTGCAGCGATCATCATCAGCTCATTCTTCAAACCACGAAAACGTTGGGTGTCTCAGAACAGACACAATCACCACGGCGAAAAAAAGCGTTATTTCACATCGGGTGATGAAGGATTCATCGACAAAAGCGTTGTCTTCGGCGACTGTGAACATATCATTCTGGAACAACAATTCGTGGGTGGAAAAGTATCTGTCGTCTTTGGCTCGATGACTCTTGACTTGCGAAAGACAGAAATTCCCATAGGCGAGAGTTATCTACAAATCGAGGTGGTATTCGGAACCCTGACGGTGATTTTCCCTCAGGATTGCCAAGTGATCTCCACCGTCAGTACCGTCTTCGGCAGCAATAATGACCGACGCATCATGTCCGAAGCACTGAATAGCGACCGGGTAGTGGTCGTTTCCGGCGAAGCTGTTTTTTCCACCATCGAAATCCGTGACTAATGTTTGAAAACCTATCATTAGTCCATAAAATCAAGATCATGCGGAAAGCGTTACTGCTACTACTTTTCGCTGTTCTTTTTTATCTGCTAATCACGCCATTATACAATGCGTCCGTATCTCACAAAATCATTGATGCATTTATCTCGTCCTTAAACATCATCTTGTTACATCTGATCTTGATGATCAGGGGAAATCAAAATCCATTAATCATCTCATACAACTGGAGAACAGTTCGAATATTTTTATTGGGATTATTTTTCGTTTTATGCTGCTATCCCGGCATCTCTCTGCTGCTTGCATTCATCTTCATGGGCAAGACATTCATCGCTACCATTGCGGCAACCATTCCCATCCGGATTGGAGTTGCGTTGACCATCTGTTATATCGTTCACATTCAAACAAAAAACAGATTGGTTGACACCTTCGAGATCGAACAGACAGAATGCCACGAACCTCCTACCCCACCCGCCATTTCAACAAAAAAAACCGATTCGCATTTGGAAACGGATGCCGAACAAATTTTGGAACGAATTGCGGTGAAAGTTCGCGACAAGTTGGTTGTCATTCCCGTAGAGCAACTTTACTATCTGAAAGCGGACGGCGATTACGTACAGCTCCACACTGCCAATGCCACTTATCTGAAAGAACAAACAATGAAGTATTTCGAGAATGCTCTTCCGCAGAATCTCTTCGTACGAATCCACCGCTCCTACATTGTCAATGTAGAGACGATCTCCGGTATCGCCCAATACGGTAAGCAGACCCGCCAAATCACACTGAAGAATGGCGATAAGATTTTAGTGAGCGACAATGGATACAAAGCGTTGCGGAAGAAACTGGGATTATGAAGTTTATACAACTCAATTCCCGATTTTCACTTTCCCTCCTCCTCCGCTATTCGCTGAAAATTCCGGCGCGTACATCGATTGGATGGTGGCAGCACCAGTGTTAAAGGCACCGGTTTGTGTAGCCACTAAAGTATATTCTATCACGTAAGTACCGCGAGGTAGAAAATCGATGAAGAAATGGGTCGCGGCATCGCGGGGAGCTTCATAATACCACAATCCATCCTGGCTACGATATCCCGACAGTTGACTCACCGGTTCAAATGCCGAAGCACGGGAATCTTTGAGATGGACAAAATCGATATCACGGTCGCTGCGAATTTCCATGCGCACCCGGATGCGGTCGCCAACGGAAAATTGAGAAGCATCGTTAAGAGGAAGTAGCTGCTCCTTGCCATCCTTCATCACAACCGCATAAAGATTCTTACTCACGGAAAGATCGCCTTGCGTTGGCTTCACCTTTTCCTGTTCCTCGTAATACTGCCAATATGCACCGCCCCACGCTACATCGGAAGATTTTTTCGTAATATGGATATTAGCCATGTCCGATTGGATTTCCACGCCATTCCAGCTTTGCTTGAAATAACCGGTACCGCTCTCGGCCGCCGTTTTGTCCAAATCGAAAACAGCATCACCAATGGTAAGTATGACGTCATTCGTTGCGGGCAAGTTTGCCGCGGATGTGGATAACAAAGCATGACAAGCTTCCACGGTCGCCTTGGTGGTTCCCCAATGCTGACTCTGTTTTTGGCAAAGTAGCCACTGTCGCATCTTTTCCACACTCTCCTCCTCATCGCCTATCAACGCGAATGCTTCGATCAGCAAGGCTTGCCGCTCAATTGGCGCCTCATACCAACGCCATCCCAATCCCTCTTTCTTCCAATACATCCCTAACGATTCGCTGTGTTGTGCTTTGCTCTTCAGGTTCTTCACTATCGTTTTAGCAATATCAATTTTATCGTTGTGATACAAGGCGATAGCTAACAATGCTTGGTTATAAAACGATTGCGACCGCCAGTTTTTTTCCGCTTGGGACAGATAGAAATCATACATCTCCTGTTGCTCGTTTCCGATTATTTTTTTGTTAATAAACAGGGATCTACAATACAAATAGTGCGAAACATCCGATGATAAATAATGGCTGTTCGCATTGAAATCCTTGTTCTTTTTAAGTTGCTTATATGCGTAGAACTGTTCCTGATCTGCGAAGACGAGTGCTTTATTGATCATAACAGAATCAGTGTTCACATTGACCCCCAACCGGTTGAGTTTGCCAAATCCGGCAAGGATATGACGGGTGATGAAAGTGTTGGATCTTCCACCCGCAAACCAACTCCAACCTCCATCACTGTTTTGATTTTGTTTCAGTTTACGCAAAGCGGATTGGTTTTCTTTTTGCAGATTATCTCTATCAAAAAGTTTGGCGATATTTTTCCGTTGTTGCGTTTCATTCTCTGCTTCCACTAACCACGGTGTTTCTTGCAACAAAACACCTTTCAGTTCCGGATTATTCTCCAAGGGCGATTGCAGCGCAGAGGCACCTTCTTTCTCCCATTGGGCGAAAACCGCCTTGATTCCGGGGCGGCTATCCACCACCATCGCACCAACACTATTCGCATACAGTCTACTGAAAATCTGTTCATTGCAATCGTGAGGATATTCCATAATGTAGGGCAACGATAACAACACCTCCCAAATCGGGTTAGCGGTGAACTCCACAGTATAACGGAAGTTTTCGAGCGTTGGAGAGTTATTTTCTTTCATCGTCTTAAACACAAACGCCTTCGTCTGTTTCCCTCCAACAAAGAGAGGCATGCTTTCGGTCACCAAAGTACGGTTGGGAAGCACGGGAATGGTCTGCTCTTCGCCATCGCTATGGGTTATTTCCACTCCATCCATCACTACTGAACCAATCATCTTTGCCATGATCCGGTAAGTGATACCCCGTGTCTCTTTAGGTACCACAAAGCGACATTGCCAAGACGTGCTTTCGTTGGTTTTTACCGTTAACGTGTCAACAACTTTGCTGTCTGGCTGAAAACGAACAGGGATTCCAGTTTCAACATCCAACAATTGCAAGTTGACCACAACACGACAATCTTCTTCTAACTGGCTCACAATTTTAGCACTGAAGTCGATGGTGTCACCCTCACGAAAGAAGCGAGGCGGATTAGTCACCACCATCAACGGTTTGACAGTCTTGAATTGCTTGGACAATACTCCCATTTTCAAGTCCTTTGTGTGCGCCACGGCTTGGAAGTGCCACGCTGTCAAACTCTCCGGCATCGTGAACGTGAAAGAGACTTCTCCTTTTTCATCTGTTTGCAAATGCGGATAGAAGAAGGCTGTTTCAGCAAAATTGGTGCGAAAGGATGATAATTCAGGAGCTGAAGAGGTAGCATCAGACAGGCCGGCATCACCATTACTCCGACTTTTCTGAAGTTGTTCGCCGCTTATCATTGGTTTGGAATGCCTTACTATTGTTCCGTTGACGTCAGATCCATCTCCACCACCAAACCCCGGCACAGAAGAATCTTCCATCAGGACAAGTTCGTCGAAAATTTCCGCATCAAAATTTCGACTAAAATAATCTCCACCTGCATTATTAGCGTATACCACCCATGGATTAAAATTCCAAATGTCACTAATCCCAATAAATTTCACATTATCGTAACTAAATAAGTAATTTCCAGAACGATGATAATTCAAATAGATTGAACGTCCCCCTCGGGAATAGCGCAATGAAGATAACGAAATAGAATTTATCCGATTATGAAATGGATAATATTTGTTTTCGCCGAATATATCCAGCGACGCATCGTACATGGCGCAAAGGAGCTCTGTTTTCGGATGTTTTTTATCTTCATCGGTTGTTTGCAAACTTAACGTAACGGTTTCCCCTGGGAGATACTGATCGCGAAAAGAGTGCAGTTCTACAGTCATTTTCTTTTTATTACCATTATATGTATGCGATTTGTTGACCATATAAACTTCGTTTGCCTGCACCAATGTCGCCTGGATGGATATATCGCCTTGCGTCATTCCCAGCATTGGTATTTTAATAAGTTCCTTACTCTTATTTAGCGTAATCCATTCAGAAAAAACGACTTTACCCTGATTATCAACCTCCAGTAACACTTTCGCATTTTTACAATAGGAGCCAATGGAAAATTCCAAAACATCATCGGCAAACAAGTGATCTTGTTCTGATTTAATCCATAAAGCCTCATAAATATGACACGATTTTTCTTCCTTCTTTATTCCTCTAAAGCTCTTTTCTGCCCGGATCGTATCGCCATTTACATTGATATGTTCAAATTTTACGATGTAATGCCCCTCTTTCCAATTTTTCGTACCGGCAATAGTAAGCAAGCTATCAATGCCCGCATTTAGTGTACCGGAGGTCACAATTCCCGCATCTTTCCACTTTTCAGGATTTCCATAATCATACAAATCGTAATCCGGAAAATATTTTTCAAAAAGCGTGGTATCCCCCAGCTTCAACAAGTTCCCCAAACGGTCGAAACGATGATAATATTGGAAAGGGGCCTCCAATCGGTGAACCGTATAACTCAACGTAATCGGCTGCTGAATTCCATCACATGCGGTTGTATGGATAGGATAGCTAAATTTCTGATCTAATGCCACCTCATCAGGGATATCCGGAATGATCTCGATTTTGTTTTTGACAACCCTGAGCGTAGAACTCGTTTCTTGTGTCTCGCCGGTAATATCGGTTGCCGTAACGACAATGCCATATCTTATCTCTTTGACTAACTCGGGAAAAATGGAATCATTGGGAAAAAGGTTGATTGAAAATGCGCCATCTTGATCCGTTTTTAACAATCCCGTTTCCGTTTTATATGTAAATTGTATCGGATAACCACCCGATCCTGATCGTCCCAATGGGGTTTGAAAATATACCCGACTTGTTATTTGATATTTCACCTGGATATCTTCTAACGAATAACCCGAATAAGCCTCTACTTTTCCGGTAATTTCCATTTGTTCATTTATCTCATAACAATTTGTCGATTTATCTATGCCTATTTTAAATTTCGGCCGTTTATACTCCTCCACTTGAAAATATTTATAACCGGAAGCCATGTTTTCAGCAGATATGGAGTACTGTCCTGTTTCCGCATTCTTTGGAATAATAAAAAAGCCTGAAACAGAACCGAAATCATTCAATTTAAGCGTCATGGAATCGAGAATTTTCCAGTTGGGAGTACGGCAGGATATCTGAATACTCGAGTCCGATAAAACAACACATTCGCTATCCATCGTTTTGCATAAAATAGATTTAAACTGCACGGTATCACCCGGGCGGTAAATAGCACGATCCAGATACGTTACCATATCCGGTCTTTGTTGTTGCCGGTTTCTTTCCCAATGTCGTATTTTCAGATTGCCATAATTATTGTATTGCAACGTCTCTTTTTTGTACGTAACTAAAATAGTATATGAAAAATTCTTACGCCCAACGGATTGGATATCACACTTTGCCTCTCCGTTTTTATCTGTGATAAGATTCGTTTTTTGGAAGAGTGAATCTCCCTCATAAAATGCGAGTTCTATATTGGCCTTTGCCAAAGGATTACCTGTAATACGATTGGTAACAAAGAATTGCAAATTTTCCGAATTTTCACGAAACAGCAGCTGCAAATCCGAAACAACAATTTGTTTTATATCCAGAATATCTGAGAAATATTCCCGATTTAAAACGGAATCAACACTTTCATTTAACGCTAGGATTAGATATTCACCCGATGGCAATGCAGGCAAGATGAGATCCGCCTGGTGATATACATATTGATGCGGCGTGATCAACGGGAGTTGTATTTGCTTGAAATAGTTAAACTTCAAACACTTTTTCACCCACTCTTCGGTATTGCGCCTATCAGTTTCCGGAAATCCCTCTGATTGGAGATCATAAATAAGGATTGTCGCCGTATCACTATTTTTATATTCTAAAGAGGCTATTATTGGCTGGTTGGAAGGGTGATACGATTCTATATTTAACGTTATATCTTTTTCTTTTATAAAATCGATCTTATTTTTCGCTGTCTTAATTAATGTCGTATCGGAACTGTTTGCAATGACTTTTTCCATCCATGAGATGGCAAGAGCACAATTTTCCGCATTACGTTCTTTCGTCATAAAACCAAATTCGGCAATATCATAGTACATATTTCCAATCTCAAAGCATAACCTGTCATAATCTTCCTTTCCCTGCTGCTCTTTCTCAAATGCCAATACCGCCTCCATGTATTCGTCGAAATAAATACTATGGGAGATTCTTTTAACAATGCTAAGACGCTTCAATGTTGTTTTCACAACTCGTCCTTTACTCTGTTTCATGCAATATTGGGTATATTCCTGATATAATTCCAACAGTTTTAACATGTCCACATCTCCAATGATTGCCGGATAATTGAAGTTGACAAACTCCGTATTGGGAATAAGTATTTTACGGAAACTAATCTCCGGAACAGTAGATCCTACGGAAATGAT
This sequence comes from Bacteroidales bacterium OttesenSCG-928-B11, assembly GCA_030267125.1. GTDB lineage: Bacteria > Bacteroidota > Bacteroidia > Bacteroidales > WCHB1-69 > JAGVVH01. The sequence goes on along the minus strand of JAJDJJ010000001.1, from coordinate 112,822 downwards.
ATCTCCACAAATGTCAATATAACACCCCATCACATAGTCATACAAATTTGCATTATCGGGATTAGAAATGGCAATGAAAAGCGAGTCGTAATTTAGCACGGGTGTATTTTTTAGCCCCTCTTTTTCCGCCAATGATTTTTCAAAACAACTGTGTATCTGTGATTTCAATGTTTCTTCGTCCCATGTTTTAAAATCTTCCGGCAGCTCCCCTACAATCGAAGTACGTTGCCCAATTTGATAACGGTTAACATTATAGTATTCAAACAAAAATTTTCCCAACATACTCTCCCACAATGCCATCGCAACACCCTCATTATTCTCGATCTGCTGGTTTAAAATATGATATGTGGAATCAAAATAATCATCCGTTGTTATTTTCAGTTCTTGAATATGCAATAGAACCGTTTTCATCTCCTTTGCCGATTGTTGTGAAAAAAGAAATATCGGAAAGCATAGCAATGCAAACACAGTTAATCGTTTCATTTTGAATGAGTTTATTTTATTTTTTTATGAGGTTAAAGATAAGAAAAAAGAGGCAAGCATTTTTTTATGAAAAAAATGTTCTTTCTTGTTGCACGTTTGGAAAAATAGTGTATTTTTGCAGCCTCAAACAAGCAATGTTCTTTGATAGTCGCCTTGGTGGTGGAATTGGTAGACACGCGGGACTTAAAATCCCGTGAACATTGCGTTCGTGCGGGTTCAAGTCCCGCCCGAGGTACAACAAATAGGCGGAAGTAGCTCAGTTGGTAGAGCACGACCTTGCCAAGGTCGGGGTCGCGAGTTCGAGTCTCGTTTTCCGCTCAAAAAAGCTCCGAAAAATCGGAGCTTTTTTCTTATGCGGTAAACATTCCAAAAAAGTGTGCACATTATTGCTCTGTTAAGTGGAATTTAATTCATCACCTATCGCCCCATCGTTGGTGTTCGCGGCAAGGTCACGGTAAAGGTCGACCCCATATCCGGCTGACTTTCAACGGAAACTGTCCCGTGGTAAACCTCTTCTGCGATTTTCTTCATGATTGAAAGACCCAATCCGCTACCGCTGATGGTTTTGGTTTTTTCGTTCTTGATTCGGACAAAATCCTGGAAGAGTTTGGGTATATCTTCTTCGGAGATACCGATGCCGGTATCACTGACAGAGATGCGGATGCGATCTCCCTCTTCGCGAAGCACACAGCTGACCTCACCGTTGTCTTTATTATACTTAACAGCGTTAGACACAAGGTTATTAAATATAATTTCAATCTCTTGGCGATCGGCCATATAAAAGATATGGTCAGGTTGTACGTCTATATTAATTTTGATATTTTTCTGGATAGCTAATGGACTCATCGTATCCTTGGAGAGGCGCATGATTTCAACTAAATCCACTTTCTGCACATCGCGTTTTTTGGCACTGGATTCAAGACGGGTAAGGTCGAGCATATCCATAATGAGAGAGCGCATCCCTTTAATTCGTTCCAACGATCGATCGATCATCATCTCATAATCTGTGACATTATCACCCAACTGTCTCTCCTTAATAATATTGAGATAACCCTCAATGGCATTAAGCGGAGATTTGAGCTCATGGGAGAGGACGGAGAGGAATTGGAAACGAATCTGTTTGCCCTCCGTGTTCATCTTCTTGGTCATCCTTCTCAGGTAAAGATTCTTGGTAATCCCTTCCATGGAAGTTTTTAGCTCTGTCGGAGTGAACGGCTTGGGCACAAAATTATACGCGCCGTTGTTCGTAGCTTTGATCGCCAGATCCAACGACGCGTACGACGTAATCATCATTACACTACAGTCAAATTCTTTGTCGTTAATGTACTCCAACACTTCTATGCCGTCAATTCCGGGCAGTTTGTTATCCAGCAGGACAATATCTACCTCTCCCGCATCCAGATGCTCGACCGCCGATTCACCCGTTTCAACCTCAATGAGATTGAAGTCGAACTCTTCATTCAAGAACGGAAAATCAACGGAAAAATCTCGTAAAATACGGGTGATTCCCGATCTAATGCCCGGTTCATCGTCAACGATGAGTACATTCAACGTAGCCATGACTAATTATGTTCTTTGTTTAACAATTGGAATATTTCCTTTTCGAGCTGTTCGGTTCGCAAGCCTTTTTCCAAATAGCAATCGGCTTTAATCCAAGCCTTTTCCTCATCGGTATTCACACCAAACATCATCCCGGTATCGGAAGTAACAGCAGAAAGGATAATCACCGGCACATCGGGATATTTCTTCTTCATTTTATAACTGAGGATAAACCCGCTGTCCTTATTGTCCATCATCAAATCAAAGATGGCGATGTCCGGTTTGGTGGCTTCCATAATCTCTTCCGTCTCTTTTTGCGATTCGGCAATCAATACTTTGAAACCCATTTTTTGAAGTTGAAGTGACAATTGTGTGGTCATATCCACATCATCGTCAGCGATTAGCGCTGTCATGTTTTTGAATTGTTCCATAATTTTTTTCTTATTTTCTTCTTGGTATTTTAATTTTAAATGTTGTTCCTGTCGGACCTTTTTCAGGATTATTATTTGAAGTGACCTGAATTTGTCCCTTGTGCATTTTCACTATTCCATAGATGAGCGGCAGTCCTAATCCCGTGCCTTGTCCCACTGGCTTAGTCGTGAAAAACGGTGTGAATATCTTATCCATATTCTCTTCCGAAATTCCCGCGCCGGTATCCGAAATAAGGAATTCCACCTCTTTTTCATCCCCATTAATGGTGATAGATAGAGTTCCGCCCGTTTCCGGTATAGCTTCAATGGCATTTTTTTCAATATTAGTAAGAACCTGCATAAACTGATCCGTATCGATCTCCACCAACTTATCTGTCAAGTTAGATTGCAATTCCACGTTAACCAAGTCCGGCACAATCACCGACTCGATACTTCGCAGAACGAAAGCATCAATATCGGTCTCTTGGTAATGAACCTGATTCTTGCGCGCAAAGTTCAACAAACCGCCAACGATTTTCCGACAACGCTCGGCCTGCTCTACAATCAACTGCAAATCATTGCGCTGTGAATTTCCTTCCGGCAGTTCTTCCAACAAAATATTACTATACATAGTAATGATTCCCAATGGGTTATTCAGTTCATGCGCAATACCTGCGGAGAGCTGCCCCATTGACGCTAATTTCTCACTCTGTCGGAGCGATTGTTGAGTCGACGCCAATTTTTCATTGGAGAGGTTCAATTCCGCCACTAATTTGTGCAATTTTTCGATAGTAAACGGCAGACACATCTCCGTTTCCGCCAAACCTTCCACAATGGCGATGGCATGGTCAATACAAGTTTCATATCCGCAAGCGCCACAATTGAGGTGTTCTTTTGGATTGGCCTTCCCCATGGATATCAACACATTTTCGATCTCTTCGTTAGACGGATTGGGAATACGACGATCTGCGGGATAAAATGATTGGGAGTAGTCTTCATTCTTGAATTGGTCGAAATATTTTTGCCATTTCTCTTGATCCATCGTTTTGATCTTATTGGATACAAACTCTTTCATGTGTGAGACTTTGGCATAATAATGCGCGCCTTGCGTCATTCCCGGCCCCATAATGCAACCGTTGCAGCAAAGCAGTTCCAAATGTTGCGAACGATCCAACCCCGCATCAAACTCCTTTATCGCTTCTCGAAAGTTCCCTTTACCCGAGGCAACAAGGATGTTATCTTCTCCGATATCATCCAATTTATTGACAGCATGCAATTTCCCTCTTGTAACAGGGAATAGTGCCGCCTTGTTGCCCTCTGGCCCGTCAAACCCCGAAGGTGTGCTATTATGCAAAGCGATATTATTAACTCTGAATAACTTACGCAGTTCTTTAAAAGTGAGTACAATATCAACTTCGGTAGACTCCGCTTTTTTTGCCACGCATGGTCCGATAAACACCGTTTTGATGCCATCACCATAGAGCTTTTTTGCAACACGCACAGAAGCAACCATTGGTGAAACAATGGGAGCCAACATGTTGGTCAACTCCGGAACATAATGTTTAACATAATAGACGATTGCGGGGCAATCGGTGGAAATAGAGGCTGGACAGTCTTCATCTTCGTACATCTTATTATACTCATTGGCAATAAGATCCGCTCCGAAAGAGACTTCCGTCACATAATCAAAGCCCAGCTTTTTGATCATCCCGACCAGCACCTTGTAGTCTACTATATCTACGAACTCTGCGACATAGCTTGGTGCAAGGCATGCTACTTTGACTCCTTTCATATCCAGCAGCTCCATGGCATCTTCGGTATTATCAAGGAATTTCTTAGCATTTTGACTGCATACTCGGGTACAATTTCCACAACCTATACAACGGCTTGAGATCACCTCTGCCTGGCCATTAACAATCTTAATGGCCTTGACAGGGCATCCTCTCACACAGGTATAACAAACCTTACACCTGTCTTTGACAGTAAAAACAAGCTCGTTATTTAAGCGTGCCATCGAAGTCATTGTTTACAATAATACATCTCTTTTTTCGTAAGAAGTGTGAAGCAAGTCGTGGCTCTTGTGTCCAAGCGGCTTACCCAAATATTTATCATACAACTCGATAACTTCCGGATTTTTATGAGACACTTTGATAGTTTCTCTTTCATCGATGTCATAGAGCGACTTCATACGCGCAGCAATGAAAGATTCGTTCACGCCGATGATCTGTCCACCGCCCGCAATACAACCGCCGGGGCAAGTCATCACCTCTATGAAGTGGATGTCGTCACGTCCATTACGGATCTCCTCAATTAAAGTAGCCGCATTAGCCAATCCGCTAACAACCGCCACACCGATCTCCAAGTTTTCGTTGATTTTGATTTTCGCCTCTTTGTGTCCGTCAAAGCCTCTGACCGCGCACACTCTAAAATTGGCGAGTTCTTCACCGGTAATCATCTTATACGCCGTTCTGATCGCCGCTTCCATTACACCGCCACTAGCGCCAAAAATTTTACCCGCAGAGCTTCTAACGCCAAGCGGCGAGTCTGTGATTTCGGGTTCGATGTTTTTCAGATCGATACCGTACAACTTGATCATTTCGATCAATTCACGGGTAGTCAGCACGATATCTACATCGGGGACACCGTCGCGCCCCATCGTTGCGCGTTCAGCCTCAAATTTCTTCGCAGTGCAAGGCATGATGGACACGGAGGTTATCTCTTCCGGTTTCAAATTCACCTGTTCAGCGAAATAACTCTTGATTACCGCGCCCAACATCTGTTGCGGCGATTTACAAGAGGACAAATTAGCCAACATATCCGGCGCAAACTCCTCCGCATATTTAATCCACCCCGGGCAACAGCTGGTGAACATCGGCAGTTTGCCTCCGTTTACCACTCGATGAATCAACTCTGACGCCTCTTCCATAATGGTTAAGTCGGCGCTGAACGTAGTGTCAAACACATAATTAAAGCCCATTTTCCGGAGAGCGGCATTCAACACGCCGTTCAAATCCGTACCAGGTTCCAAGCCAAATGCCTCAGCAATGGAAACCGTAATAGCGGGAGCATATTGCACAACCACTTTTTTATCTTTGCGATGCAAAGCTTCTTGCATCAAGGCTACATTGTTTTTCTCGGTCAAAGCTCCGGTAGGACAAACCATGATACACTGTCCGCAATTTATGCAGCTGGAGGTATTCAACGGTTTTTTCAAAGTTGTGCCGATAAATGTTTGGCTTCCTCTGTTGATGTAATCGATACAAGCCACACCCATCACCTCTTCGCATACGCGCACACAGCGACCGCAAAGGATACATTTCTCGGGGTCGCGCACGATACTCGGACCGGAATGGTCTAATTTAAAACTATTCTTTTTGCCGCGGATTCTTCTTTCCACCACGTGGTACTCTTTCGAAAGACTCTGCAATTCGCAGTTCCCATTGCGCAAACAGTACAAACAATCGTCGGGATGGTTTGAAAGCAACAGTTCGATAATCGTCTTACGCGCTTCAGTAACTTTCAGCGAATGCGTGAGAATTTTCATCCCGTCGGCAACGGGGAAAGAACAAGCTGTAACTAACTTAGGACTTCCTATAACTTCCACGACACAGATACGACACGCACCGGAAGGGATAAATTTTTTCATGTGGCATAGGGTCGGTATTTTGATTCCGTTCCTATTCAACGCACTTAATATGGTTTCGCCTTCAAAGGCCTCTATTTTATTACCATTAACTTCAATTTGCATACTCATAACTCTGTTTTTTTTAAATCATTTCAATTGCGTTAAAATTACATGACTCTTTGCAAGAGCCACAGCCAATACATTTGTCATCGATGATGAAGTGCGGCGCTTTCTTAGATCCAATAATCGCACCGGTAGGGCATTTTCTCGCGCAAAGCGTACAACCGGTACACAAGTCGGCATGAATTTTGAATTTTCTCAATTCCGTGCATGTCTTGGTCGGGCAGTTTCTTTCGAAAATATGTTCTTCGTACTCGTTCCTGAACCATTTCAAGGTGCTAAGTACCGGATTCGGAGCTGACTGCCCCAAAGCGCACAATGACGTTTCTTTGATCACGGTCGCTAATTTTTCCAGTTGCATAACTCCTTTCATTCTTTCCAATGCGGAGTTCGGTCCGTTATGGATCGGTTTTGTGGTGATACTTTCGAGGATTTCCAACATACGGCGTGTTCCTTCGCGGCAGGGGATACATTTCCCGCAACTTTCGCGCTGGATGAAGTCCATAAAGAACTTAGCCACATCTACCATACAGTTATCTTCGTCCATCACCACCAATCCGCCGGAGCCCATCATCGCGCCCACAGTCAAGAGCGTTTCGTAGTCGATTTGAATATCCAGATTTTGTTCAGTAACGCAACCTCCTGACGGCCCACCTATCTGTACGGCTTTAAATTTTTTACCGTTAGCAATACCATCGGCAATGTCAAATATGATTTGGCGGATAGTAGTTCCCATGGGGATCTCAACCAATCCGGTATTTTTAATCTTCCCTGACAAGGCGAACACTTTGGTACCTTTACTGGTTGCAGTTCCCACAGATGCGAACCACTCCCAACCTTTGGTTAAGATTTCGGCCACGTTGGCAAAAGTTTCCACATTATTAATCACGGTAGGCTTGCCGAACAATCCGCTCACTGCCGGGAATGGCGGGCGAGGGCGCGGCATACCGCGTTTTCCTTCAATACTGTGGATCAAAGCGGTCTCTTCTCCGCAAACGAATGCACCTGCCCCCATCTTGATTTTCAGTTCGAAACTAAAACCGGTTCCAAATATGTTTTCACCCAGCAGGCCATACTCTTTCGCTTGTTTGATAGCAATTTGCAAGCGTTTAATAGCCAACGGATATTCCGCGCGGATATAAATATACCCCACGGAAGCGCCGATTGCATAAGCGCCGATCGCCATACCTTCGAGGAGACGGTGCGGGTCGCCTTCGATAACGGCACGATCCATGAATGCCCCTGGGTCACCCTCGTCGGCGTTACATATAATATATTTTTGATCATTTTGTTCTTTTTGCGCAAACTTCCACTTCCTTCCGGTGGGGAAACCACCGCCGCCACGGCCGCGCAATCCGCTCTTCTCGATAAGGTCGCAAACTTCGAAGTCCGAATGATTAGTTATCATTTTCAGCATCGTAGCGTAACCACCGAAAGCGATATATTCGTCGATGCTTTCGGGATTAATCAACCCGCAGCTTTTGAGAACAATCCGGCGTTGGCGCGCGAAGAACGGATGGTCGTTGAAATTGGGCAGGGTATCCCATTTCTCGCTACCTTCCACATCAAGTTGGCCAAGGTTTTCTTGGGTTTCCGGTTTTTTAGCGAAAGCGGCATCCAAGACATCGTTCACCTTATCGTACGTTACTTTCTTGAAAGAGACTCTATTTTTACCCGGAAGCTGCACATCAACGATGGGTTCGGCTGTACATAAACCAATACAACCCACCTCCATCACATCGGCTGCTATTTTGTTATTTTCTATATATTGTCTGATAGCGGTGATCGTTTCGCCTGCTCCGGCGCCCAATCCGCAAGTACCCGCTCCCACATAGATGATCGGGGTATCAATAATTTCCCGCCTAATTACGCCCAGCTCTTTTTTGGCTTCAGCGTTTTCAATTTTTTGGCCTTTGATAAGGTCCATCAACAATTGTGTCCTTTTTTCTGAATTCATCCCGGTCATAATTATTCTTTATTTCTATAGGTTTCAACTAATTCATTAATACTTTCAGCGGTCATATTGGCATGGAAGGTTCCGTTGACACTGATCACGGGTGCGAGACCGCAAGCCCCGATACAGGCTACCACCTCGATACTGAACATACCGTCGCGAGTAGTTTGTCCGGCCTTAGCTTTAAGGGTTTTTTCCAGTTCTTGCAACACGGTGAGCGAGCCTAACACATGGCAAGCTGTTCCCCGACATACCTGAATGTGATATCTTCCTTGGGGGTCGAACCGGAATTGATTGTAAAATGTCGCCACGCCGTAAATCTTACTCGTGGGAATGTTTAGTTTTTTCCCAGTCTTAACAATAGCCTCTTCTGACAGAAAGCCCTCGTTGTCCTGAATTTCTTGGAGTAACGCGATAAGGGCATCCCTTCCGCTGTTTTCGTACTTCTCTAAGATGTTATCAATCGATTTTTTCATAATAAATTTTTGGTTACTTAAATTTATTTTAGGTTTATAACTCTGATTCTTTAATTTGGCTTATGCACCGATATTGCAAAAGCTCCTGCATTGAAGAAAGATATCTTCAATAAAAAAAATTGCAATAAAAAAATGTCAAATCTCGCTTCTATTCACCCAATATTCTATCTATTTCTGTCAAGACTTTTTTACCATCCACCGGCTTTCTCACGAAACCGTCCACAGGGAACCAAATCGATTCGCCGTTTTCGCTCAAATAGTCAACACCGGCTTTCCCGGAATTGATATCTTTGACCAAAATCACATGCAACTCTTTGAAACCCGGATTCTTGCGAAATTCCCGAGCCATGGATTGCACATCCGGCTTGGTAGTGGTTAGAATATCTATAGAAGTTTGCATCAAAATGGGCAGCTTTCTCAGCTCGGGATCATCGGTAAGCTCTTTGGCTAATTCAAATCCCTCATAATGTGTCGTCATCATCACATCCAAAATGGCCAAGTCTGGCTTTTCATTGCGAATCTTCCGCATGCCCTCCACTTTGTTTGTAGCCGAAATAACATTGTATCCCTTTTGGGATAGAATGGTTTCGATGATGGTGATCACGTCAATATCATCATCAACAATTAAAATTTTTTTGCTTTCCATAACGCTCTGTATTGGTTGTTCTAATTAAATGCTTCCTGCTCCTATTAATTTACACCCGAAATCTTCTTGTTTCCTCGCTCCAAAAATCTTTCAAGCGATGCAAAAGTACAACAAATTTCATATAAAAAATACCCGGAAAACATTTTTGAATAATTATTTTTCTCCCTCATAATCAAGAAGATGAATAGAGATTTTTTTCTTTATTCAAGGGGTTTTTCACTGCTATTTTTGGCCGGGATTCGAGTCGTGATTTTCAACAAAACAGCTCGTTTTTTTCTTTCTGTTTTATATTTATTTGATTTAATTTTTTTGAGATATTATTTTTGTAAATCAAAATCCCACTTGGCATGATTTATCCGATAACACTTCACTATAAAGTAGTGTAATAATAATCGTACAAAAACTCTGCTAATTGATGCATAGCTGATCTGAAAAACCATTAAAAACGTCCATTACATCCGGCTGCTGGCATTATTCATTGTACATTTCATACACAACCGTTTCTTCAAGTTTTTTCCGTTCTGTATGGTGTCGTTCAGCGTCTAAAAAACCATTTATCGGATTACCTAACATTATCAATGCCGTGGGTTCTATGTGGTTTGGTATAAAAAATTCTCTTCTAATAATTTTAGGGTCAAATAATCCAACCATTACGCTTCCAATTCCTAATTCTCGCGCACAAAGCATTATATGGTCGCAAACAATACCAATATCCAAGTCGCCAGAGCATTTCTGGTCGTAGGAGCGTATCAATTCGTTTCTTCTATCACGACAAACTATTAAAACACATTGCGAACCATCAGCACCTATCTATCCTTCGCTGACGGCTAACGGTTTAGCAGCGAAGGCGGGCAAAGATAAAACTTTCTACAAAGAAATCAACTATCTATTTGCAAATCACTTTCCTACGAAGCGATAGACCCGCTTTTGGCAAACTGCTTGTTGTACGCTCGCCCATTTTACCTTCTTATTCTGATTGTCGTTTTTCTAATTCTCGCTCAAGTTCTTCCACCGAAGGCAATTGAGGTTTAATTTCATCGGGAATAGAATCCGTTAATATATATTCGCTTATGCCCATTGGTTTGTGAATGTCACGCAACGAGTATTCCACATCAATTTTATTCTTTTTCTTGCACAAAAGTATTCCGATAGTTGGATTATCGTCTTTCTTTCGCAACTGACTATCAACAGCCGATAAATAATAATTGAGTTTGCCCGCATATTCGGGAAGAAATTTTCCTGCTTTTAATTCTATCACAATGTAACAACGCAATTCTACGTGATAGAAAAGCATATCAAGAAAATGGTCGTTTTCGCCAATTTCAATTTTATATTGTCGTCCGAGAAAGGCAAACCCTTTGCCAAGTTCAAGCAAAAATTCGGTAACATTCTTTATCAGTTCGTCTTCAATTGCTTTTTCTAAGGCATCGCTTTCCAATCCAAGAAAATCAAAGTTGTAAGGGTCTTTCAGCGTTTGCGTGGCAAGTTCTGATTGTTTTGCGGGTAAAGTATTGTTGAAATTGTGCGTAGAATTTCCCGAAGTCAGGTAATATTTATTGTCAATTTGAATTTCTAAAGTATCTCTGTCCCAAGCGTTTTGAATGGTTGCACGACAATAAAATTCAGCTTCTTCAATATTCTTTATTTTTGTAATTATCAGTCGATTATGTCCCCACGGAATTTGTGCCACGACTTGTGGCACAAATTGATATTTCTCGGAATAAAATTTGTACCATTGTAAAATCGCATACAGATTTCGGCGGGAAAAACCTTTTATTTCAGGAAAGTCGTGTTTTAATTCTTCGGCAACTTGTTCAATGAAATTACTGCCAAAACTAGAATTTTGTTGTTTTTCGGCAATATCTTTTCCAAGTTCCCAATACAATTCAAGTACTTGTGAATTAATTGAAAAGGCTAATTTATTCCTTGCACTGCGAATTTTACTTTTGAGTGTTGTTATCCACTCTAAAAATTCGGAAGTTGCTGTGTCTTTTGTCTTTTGGTTTTTTGAAATCATATTTGTTTTTCACTTTTTACAAAAGTACAATTTTCATTTGGTTATAAATACTCTTTCAAAAAAATCTATCAAATTTTGCACTGTCGCTCACGGGTGGCGCCCAACTCCGGCATATGCAAAAACGGGAAACTGTCGTTCGCCCTCTCTTTATTCCACAAAAATCCGTACCGACAATACACGTCCCTCTCCATCCACCACAGTGACATAATGCTCGCCGGCGGCAAGCGCGACGGTTAGTTGATGAAAGTCGCGGGTGGCAGTGACATACTCTTCATCGATGTGCCAAAAAACGGTAGCGGCATTGTTGCGGTGTGCCAAGTCGAAAGTCACCTTTCCGGGCGAACCATCTAATTGACGGGGCAGAGAGATGCGGGCATTATGCTGGGGATAAATAAATTGCATGATCGATTGCGCTCCATCGTCACAACCGGTTTTAAAAGGCGGAAGAACCTTGTAGCCAGGATGCTGTTGCTTATAGTACCACTCCCAGGCCGGTGGCAGTACAAACCAACTACGCTGTACCGCTCCAAACTCACCGGCGCAATGTTCGTAAACACGATTACGTCCATCGATCGTGAGGTGCACCGGCACATGATACGGACAAGGTTCGGAACGGAGGCCATTGGCGCAAATAAAGACTGTGTCGACCTCATCGCAGAACCGATTTTTCAAATGTCCCGATTGCCGGCAGACTTCCGCGGCGGCAAAATCACCGTCAGGCATTGAAAACCAAGGAGAAGTTGGCAACATATTAAAAATGTCAAACATCACCGGGCCGGCGGTTCTGGCACCCACCAATCCGGGTTTTCCTTCACCGGAAGCGTTGCCTACCCACACGGCAACCACAAACTTCGGTGTCACACCCACCGCCCAGGCATCACGAAATCCATAGCTGGTACCTGTTTTCCAGGCAATGGTCTGCATCGAGGGAATGTCGCGCCAATCAATCTCTTCCGGCCGGTTCACCTCCTTGATCGCTTCGAAAACCTGCCACACACCTTCGGGCTTAAAAACCCTGGCCACCACCTCCGGTTTCACTCGATTATTGATTTGCGATTTCGTAGGTTCCAGTCCTCGCAGGCTACGCGCCATCTCCGCATAGATGGTTGCAACTTCCCACGGCATAGCCTCCGCACCTCCCAAAATCAGTGACAATCCGTAATGTGCTGAAGGTCTAGTAAGAGTCGTAAACCCGGCCTGCTTCAGAAAGTCGTAGAATTTCGCAACACCGTAGTCCCGCAACAGCAACACCGATGGAATATTGAGCGAACGGGAGATCACCTGCGAGGCAGGAACGGCTCCATCGTAACGCAACGAAAAATTCTGCGGATTAAACCCATTGAGACTCACAGGTATATCAGCAAGCAACGTGTGCGGTAATATCTCCCCATCTTGTAATGCGGCATAATAAAGCAATGGCTTCCAAATGCTTCCCGTACTTCGCGGGGAACGCAAAATGTCAACTTGATTGGCGGCTTTATCATCCGCAAAATTGACATTACCACAATAAGAAACCACTTTATTGTTATCCACATCAATCACCATAGCTGCGATGTTGTTTATATCACTACGGGAAAAGTCTCGATTCCAACGGACGAGCAACCGTTCCACTTTCACCTGCATGCCTATGTCGATAGTGGACGTGATACGCTCCCCTTTGTGTTGTTGGTGGAAATAAGTCACCAAATGTGGAGCTATTTGCGGAAGGGGCAACGGCTCGCCGGGTAATTCCTCCCCTAACGCCAGCGTGTAGTCAACCTCATCAATGACACCTCGCTCGTGGAGACGATGAAGTAACAGGTTGCGTTTGCGCAGGAGTTGTTGTCTGTTTTTCGACAGGTGGATCATAGCCGGTGCGTTGGGGAGCACAGCCAGCGTGGCAGCTTCCGCCCAAGAGAGCTGATCGGCAGAACGACCGAAGTAGCGCCAAGCGGCGGCCTCCAATCCCACCACATTACCTCCAAAAGGCGCATGCGAAGCATACAATGCCAATATCTCTTTCTTGGAACAGCGGAACTCCAGCCGCGTAGCCCACACAGCCTCGATCAGTTTTTCCCACACGGTGCGATTCTTATTGCGTGCCAACCGAATGGTCTGCATAGTAAGCGTACTTCCTCCGCTGACCACTCTTTTCTCTTTGATATTCTGTGATAAAGCCCGACCAATCGCCAGTGGATTCACTCCCCAATGATAGTAAAAATAACGATCTTCAAAGTGGATGATACAAGTCTTAAATTTATCCGGCACAGTGTCACACACCGGAAATCGCCACTGTCCATCCTCTGCAATTCGCGCGCCCAACAACTCCCCGCCCCTATCCTCCACCACGGTGGAATAAGGAACGTTGAAAAGCTGCCTCGGCAAACAGAAAGCGTAGAGCACCAACAAAACTACCGCAATGACAACTATGACCTGGGTGCTTCTTTTCCAAGAGAGAGGGTTGGTGAAGATCGTTTTATTTTTTTGCAGACCCACAATTAACAGCTTATTGGTGCGAATTCGGCATTGACGTGGATATTTTTTCAATGATCCCATTTTTATCAGTTTTCCACACTGCCATCTAATGCTTTGGCATTTTGCCAAAGGCGAGGCAAAGATAATGTTTCCCGCGAAGAGACAAGCTCCTTTTTCGGCAAAACTTTCCTACGAAGCAAGACTTTGCGACCACCATCCACTCTGCCGTTTCCCGCGTTTAATCGTCTGTCTTGATTTTCGTCGTGAAAAATCAGACGGAAATAAAGCAAGTGAACACACTCTTTCTTTGGATAAAAACATTCGTTTTGGTATATTCGAGATTCAAATCTTGCAATTTGTTGAGATGCAAAGTTACTGTCAATTCAAATCAAAAAACGATTCCATGCATTTTGTAATCAGACAATTACAAGAGAAACCGAAATATTGACACATCAGTAGTAACTTGAGATCAAAAAGCAGAAGCCTCAAACCTCAAACGGTTTACACACAAACAAACTTCCGCTCAAAGGATATTTGTCTAACTCTTCGGTTGACAAACCACTCCGGGCTGTCGTTATATATAATGTATCCAGCTCTTCGCCTCCAAAAGCACAGGAAGTGACATTAGGAACCGGCAATTCTACTCGCATAAGTAATTCGCCTGTAGCGGGATGGTAGCAGTGAACGCCAAATCCGTTCCACAAGGCAACCCACAAATTCCCGGCGGCATCAATGGTCATGCCATCGGGACTGCCCATACACTTGGGAATCTCGACCACAACTCCATCTTCAATAATGTCGGCGGTTTCAGGATTGTACAGGTAACGTTCCATTTTTTGGGTCGGAGTATCTATGTAAAAGAAGTAGCGTTGATCTTTGCTCCATCCTAAACCATTGGAAATGGTGATGCCATCCCGCTGTTGCTTCAATTTTCCATCCGGCAATAATGTGTATAACGCCGCTGTTCCCGGCGGAGCATCCAGCACCATTGTGCCGATCCAAAGACGACCTTGGGGATCACATTTGCCGTCATTGCAGCGCAACGTTCCATTCTTATCGTCAATGAAAGCAAGCGAATCGGTATCGCCCGTTTCAAGGTTCAGCCGAATGATCTCGTTTTGCAAAGCCACAATGACGCTGTTTTCCGTTTCAGGAACAACGGTCGTCACCATCTTGTCGAATTGCCGGCGATAACACTCCCTGCGTTTCGGGAAATATTCATACAACGTTTTTCCCTCTATATCAACCCAAAACAGCGTATTCCTGCCGGGGTGCCAAATTGCTCCTTCTCCCGTCGAAGCTTCCGCTTTATAAAGCAGATCGGCGGTTATTTTGGGCGATTTTTCCAGTATTTTCATCCTAAATAATTTGAAATAAAATCACAGAATTTATCTGTCGCGTTTTCCTGCTGGATTTGAGCATGAATAGCGCTTGCATTTTTTTTGTACAGTGGGTTGTGCACCAAATCGTCCACCTTTTTCTCCAGTTCTTCTTTCGATATTTTTCCGATGTTTGCGTAACCGGGGCCAAGGCCCAATTTTTCCACCTGATAGCCCCAATAATGCTGATCTATAAACAATGGAAGAATCATCTGGGGGATGCCATAGCGCGCCACGTTATGCGTGGTCCCCGACCCGCCATGATGAATCACCCCCGTACATTTCGGCAATAGCAAATAATGTGGAATCGCCTTGTCTAATCTAAAAACATGATCTTCGCACTCCCAATCGGCATCATCCTTTGACCAACCCGACCCTATGATCAATTTATAATTTTTATCTTTTATTATTTGCGAAAGACAAGAGACAAAACGACCTTTTTTCTTTGAATTACAGCTTCCTAACGTGAAGAAAATCACCGGCCGATCATCTTGATCCACAAAACTCATCAAATTATCATACGCTTCTTTTTCGTAATGAAAATTGTCATTGAAACAGTAGCCATTGATTTTCCATTTCCACTCCCAATACGGATCGGTAGAACCCAACGACGGACTATATAGCAGCACATTATGCGCATTGGCAGGCAAATGGGTGGTTAAGTTTTTCATCGGCTTCATTCCTAATGATTTTCGATTCCGGTTAATGGATTTAGCCATCATCAGATCGGTTGGATAGTTCAATATTTTCCACAAAAAAGGGATCATAATGCGAGGCGCTTTGGGGAATGGAAATATGGGAGGCGAAATGCTTTTGCCTGGGAGGAACGGTGCATACGCTGTTCTGATAAGCGGCTTTTGACAATACTCGGCAATGCTTGACGCCGCGAATTCTGTGTTTGCGGCAATGAGCAAGTCCGATTTTTCCACAATAGGAAGCAATTGTTCAAATTGTTTATCAATGGAGTCTCGCACCCAATCCAGCAGCACTTTCACACCGGATTTTTTTGTATCCGCCTTAGCGGTCATCCCTGTTATATCTTCAAAATCTTGCAATACATGATTTAATTGATACTGTTTCACATCATGCTCAAATAATTTAGGAATGCTCAGTATCACTTCGTGACCTCTTTTCTCCAACTCTTTGGCAATATTGAAATAGGGATACACGTCGCCGTGCGACCCTCTCGTCACAAGTACTATCTTCATAATCAATTATTTAACAATGTTTAGTTTTTGAAGTTTCTCTCTATCTAAATTATATTTAGCTTCCAATCCTTGCAAGAATGACTCTTCAAATGTCAGCGGTTTACTCAACTTTTTTGTCTGGCGGTAACCTTTGAAAACCTTGGCTATCATTTTTTTAGGATTAAAGATGATTGAAGACATGATCCAGCAACCATGCGTGCACCAACAATTGGCTTTGTCGCCATACCCAATCTCGTCAACTTCATTTTTCATGGCTTCGCCGTGCATGATTTGCATCACATCACACCCATAATCTTTCACATTTCCGATTGGCTCACGCAATTCACACGAACGGAACCGACCGTCATAGTCAACGACCAATGTGGTTTCCCCTGCAGTACAGTCCATTCCCCAGGGTGTGGGCTTGTCAATATTGCTTGCGCGGACATCATATAGTGTGCGAATCAGTCCGAGAAAGAAGAATTTGGTCATAAATTTGCGCATTCCTTGGTCATCTTTAACCATTCGATCGGCATACGCAGAGTAGATTGGCGCCATTTCGTCTTGTAGTTTTTTCAGTGAACTTTCGGTCAACACCTTCACGCCATCTTCACGTGTCTCGCCTCTTGCGGCCTCGATGGTGTGGGTAGAAGTATCGAAACGACCAAACATCCACATCATAAAATCCAGCACCTCATCCACATTATATCGAGTAATGACTGTGGTGGCGTTTTTCAACACTTTCTTGTCATCTTTAAAATTTTCGGTCAATTTCTGCATCGTCTCTATTGCTTTATAGAAATTTCCGGGAACACCCCGCTGTGTATCATGCGTATCTCCAAATCCATCAAGCGATATGCTCACGGTGATCGAACAATCGGGACAAGATTGGCGCAATCGTTTCACCCACTCCACCACTCGGTCGGGTTTTAATCCATTAGTAGGCATATTTATATCCTTGACTTTGTTGTTTTTATAGAACATCTCGATGATTTCAGGAAGATCTTCGCGCAAGGTGGGTTCGCCTCCCGAAAGCCATAGCCGGTTAAACTCCCCTGCGGTTTCCGACAGTTTTCTCATCTCTTCAAAAGTGAGATCCGCCTCTTTCATATCCATGTCATCGGCATAGAAGCACATTTTGCATTTCGCATTGCATTTCCCTGTAACAAACAGAAATATAGATTCCAATTTTCTGGTTTTGCTCATCTGTTCAAAAGAACTTCCTGCACGATCTTGTTTACCTTTTTTTTCTTTTTTCATATCGTTATGATTATTAAGTTGCAAACATACAACAATTTTCAAATGTTAATAAAACTTAATCAAATAAAATTCGCTCCTATAAAAATCTCCCTTATCTTTGCCGTTTATCAAAATCAACTAAAATGAAAATTACCGTAAACGACGTCACCATCCATTATGAAAAATCGGGGAATGGAAAACCGCTGCTGCTTTTGCACGGAAATGGCGAAGATCATCACATTTTTGACAAGTTAGCAGCAAAATTAAAAAATCACTACACCATATATGCCATTGACAGTCGCAACCATGGGGAGAGTGAAAAAACCGATTTGTTTTCTTACGAGACAATGCGGGAGGATATGTTTGCTTTCATCGAAGCGCTAAACCTGGAACAAGTTTCATTGCTCGGTTTTAGTGACGGCGCCATCATTGGGTTGATGATGGCGATTGAGGATCAAAGTGTTTTCGACAAATTGGTTTTATTAGGAGTGAATTTGAAACCGACCGATTTCAGGGATAAAATCTACGATATCATCTGGAAAAATTACAATGAGACCAAAGATCCCCTATTGAAATTGATGCTGGACGAACCCAATATCGAACTGGGAGATGTTCGGGATATCCATACGGAAACACTAATTATTGCCGCGGAGAAAGAGGTTTTCAAATTAGAAACCTATACTAATCTTGTAAACACCATGCCTAACGCAAAACTCAAAATTATCCCCGGACATAAACATGAAACTTACATTCAAGACAACGATATGCTTTATGAAGATTTGGTCAGATTTCTTTGATGAAGAACTTGTATATTTGCAGGTCTGTTAGAAATACAACACAAATCGATATGAAAAAAAATAAACTCCTCATTTTAAGCGCGATATTAGTTGTTTTTTGTATAGCTTGTGAACGGGAAAAAGAATTCGATCCCACACTACTTCACGGAAAATGGAAGCAAAACACGCTGTTTGAGGTTTACAAATCCGATGGCACCGGTTACACTTGGGATGAAGCCGATGATGTGACCGAAGAAGAGGCACAACCTTTTGAATGGTCTTTAAATAAAGATAAACTGGAACACATCCATATCATGGAGATGGGGGGTAGGATTCCTAAAAACTATAAGGTTACCGAACTCAATTCCACAACGTTGCAGTATGAAGACACCTATGACAGGAGTTATAATTTCACTAAAATGCAATGAGAAGAAGAAAAGTTGTTAAAATCACCCTAATTGTACTGGCTTCACTGCTTGTGTTGGCGATAATCGCAATAACCATTGCGGCAAGAATATTGGTTACACCCGAAAGGTTAACTCCCATTGTCAACAAACAAGCGGCACGGTTCATCAGTTGCGAGTATCATTTCGGAAAAGTAGAACTCACTGTGTTCAAGACTTTTCCCGATGTAGGGGTGAAAATCAATGATGTGATATTAGTCAATCCGACAAAAGGGGCGCCGTCTGACACACTGGCTAAAATAAAAGAGTGTGTAGTTTCGCTAAATATTCGGGAGCTGCTAAAAAGCAACAACTATATCATCAATAAATTCTTTTTGGAAGATGCTTTTACAAACCTTTTTGTAGACTCCAAAGGCAATACCAATTTTGATGTTTTCATTATCCCTGAATCAGAGGACGATAGTCAATTTACAATTGGCGGTGTGGATATTCAAAAAGTCGATGTGAAAAAACTGAATGTGTCTTATCGGGACAGATCTAACGATATTTCCACGAAAATCAATAACATCAACACAACTATTCAGGGTAACATGAAAGATGATGTGATCAACGCTAAGGCAAAGTTAAACACGGGGTCTATTTCATTCGCATTATCCGACAGCAACAATGTAGTTGCTAAAAGTAATAATTTAGCATTGGATTTTAATGGAAAACTTGTTAATTTCGACGAGATTGAAGGCGATTTGGCTTTAGACTTATCGAAGTTGTTTTTGAGCTTGAAAGATTCGGTGTATGTGGACAAATGGGATGCTTCCCTGGATGCGCCATTATACGCATCTATCAATAAACAAGCATTTTCAACCAATTTAGCCATAGTCAAAGTCAAGGAACACTTATTGAAGATCAAAGGCAGTGCCGCGTACAAAAAAACAGGCGATGTGGAGATGGATCTGCAAATCGAAAGCGAGACATGGGATATCGGGCAACTATTAACATTAGTGCCTTCGGAATTCAATTACCTACTGGAGAATATCGACATGAGCGGAGATTTTGCCTTTACGGGCGCATTGCGAGGCACCTATAACGACACGCTGATCCCGTCAATTTCCGTTGGGGTAAAATTGTATGATGCTGCTTTCAGCCACACCACAATACCCTATCATTTTCAAAATATCAACACCCATGTCCATCTCGACTTGACCGATGATGGTAACACGTCACTCACAATCGAAAATTTCGAGGCAAAGACCGGCGAATCCGACCTCTCCCTAAGTGGAACGGTAAAAGACCTGATGACCGACGGAGTATGTGACTTGCAAGTAGCCGGCAACGTAAACCTACCGGAGTTGGCGCCACTTCTCCCAAAGGATATCACGGCAATCGGGAACGTTGATCTAACAGCAACCGGTAGCTTTACAATCGGACAATTAACTAATTTGGAGTTAGAAAAAATCAAAGCATCCGGCTCCATAAAGGCAAAGGGGCTGGATGTCAGTTATGGGGACTCAATGCTGATTAAAAGCGATGTGGCCGTTGTGGATTTTTCCATGCCGCCTAAAGAGATAACCCGTGCGAACCGGCTGCTTTCCGCTGAGATTGATGCAGGCGCCCTCACTGTTTCCATGACCGATCTGCTGGATGCCAATCTTAAAAATGCCAGTCTGGAAATGACAATCTCTAATTTCATGGACACCACCCGTTTGCCGTTCATCGACTGCGCCTTCAGTTTCGGCAATATATCCATGGAAATGGACACTTTATTTGTTAAATCCACCCAACCCAGCGGCATTATAAATCTGAAGCCCGCCACACGCAACCCACAAAATCCGGATATCCATTTCTCATTTAACAATAGTAGCCTGCAACTGCGTAACGGGAAAAACATCTATGCCGGAACAGAAAAATTAGCTCTCGAAGGGCATGCCGTTTATGATGACAAAAAGGAAGAATTTTTACTGCAATGGAATCCGAATCTGAAAGTGGATTTACAAAATGCGACGGTCAATATGGCGGAAATCCCCTACCCCATTGAAATCCCCAGTATCAACTTCGATTTCACCCCGGGTAAATTTGACATTCAAAAAAGCCGGATCATCTTTGGCAATTCCATCTTCAACCTTTCGGGATTAGTAACCGATATCGACAAATACTTAGACAAAACCGGTCTTTTGAAAGGCGATCTGGAGTTTGTCTCCGATTTTGTAGATGTGAACCAAATCATGGATGTTTTCAATGGATTGAATGCGGATTCCACGGAGATTGAAGAGAAGGAAAACGCAACTGACAATCCTTTCATGGTGCCACACGGTATTGATATCACATTAGTTACCACTGCCAAGAATGCGCTCTTCGGGAATACGGCATTGATGGATTTGGGGGGCAAATTAGTGGTCAAAGACGGAGTGCTGGTTTTAGAACAGATGGGATTCACCAGTGAAGCTGCCGAGATGCAGCTCACCGCCATCTACCGGTCGTCCAGGATGAACCATCTTTTTGCGGGCGTTGATTTCCATCTCTTGGATGTCAACATAGCCAAACTCATTGAGATGTTGCCATTTTTAGAAGGAATGCTGCCGATGCTCGGTTCTTTTGAAGGCGATGCGGAATTTCATTTTGCAGTAGAAACATATCTTAAATCAAACTACGACATCAAGTTCTCCACTTTGCGCGGGGCGATGGCCATCAGCGGCGACAGCTTGGTGGTATTGGACGGAGAGACCTTTTCCGAAATATCCAACATGTTGAATTTCAAGAAAAAAACGAAGAATCTCATTGACAGTCTATCCGTGGAAATGACTCTTTTCCGCAACGAGGTGGATGTCTATCCGTTTGTCATATCTATCGACCGTTGGCAGGCGGTCATCGACGGCAAGCACAATTTCTCCTTCTATGACCATGCCAAATCCGCTGAAAATCGCAAGATGACCGGCAACTACCACATCTCCGTAACCGACACCCCACTTCCCATCCGGCTCGGCTTGGATGTCAGAGCCGTTGACGGAGACTATAAGTTTAAGCTTGTCCCTTGCAAATACGCACATCTCTACAATCCTAAAAAACAACGCGTTGTCGATCAAGAAATCATGAGACTGAAGAAACTGATCAGCGATTCGTTGAAGGCGAATGTGAAGCCGGGAGATTAAGGGGCTAATAAGTATAAAGGTGGGTGACAGGGAGAAGAATGATTAAAATTATCCGCATTTGCAGATGGTGTTATTTCTTTATCTGTAAAAGTGAAATATTCATCTCAACATATTTATAAAAAAGCTACTTTTGCATTCTTGAATCACAAACCCATTAACTTGTCCATGCAAAGGATGGACGTTAAACACCAAAAAAATGAAAAAAAGATTTACACAATTCAGCACAAAAGCCACTAAAATTTCAAGAGGATTATTCTTAACTTTATTTGCTGTCGCCATTTTTTCATGTAATATGGAGAACAAATTGGACGGCACCACTTGGAAAAGCAGCAGCTTTGAACAGACAAATCCAGTAGGTACATACACGCATAACATCGATCTGGATTTCTCAGGTAATGCTGTGAGCGTCAATCATAAGATAGTTTTCAAGTACAATAATAGCGCCAGCCCTAGCTTCACCACCGAGATACCCTATATCGGGACGTTCAGCTGCGACAAAAAAGATATTACTATTTCCGCAAAAGGGGCAACTTGGAATGGAACTGTCGATAAAAAAACGATGACCTTAGATATCAGCATACCAAGAGATGACGCAGCCGGCTTGGAAGCAGTTAGTGTTCAAGGTGTTACTTTCTCAAAGCAATAAATCTTCAAAGAACACATAATAGCAAGTTAAAATGGCGATAATATCGCCATTTTTCATATTCCTTATGAACTGAGTTTAACATAAAAAACATAACCGTATGAAACGTCACTTACTGTTTGCAGCCTTTGTTTTATTCTCGGCTTTGGGATATGCTAATATTTCTCTCTATTCACCCGATAAGCAACTGAATTTAACATTTAAAGTCAGCGAAGATGGCGAACCGGTCTATGCGCTTTCGTATAAAAACAAGCCGGTAATTAAAGAGAGTAAAATGGGATTCCATATCCAATGGAGCACACCGCTGGCCCATGATTTCACCATTGTCGACGCCACACAAAACAGTGTGGATCACACTTGGGAGACGGTGTGGGGGGAGAACCGTTTCATTCGGAATCATTATAACGAATTGGTTGTTAAACTAAAGCAGAAAGAGACAAATCGCATTCTTCTGATCACTTTTAGACTATTTAACGATGGATTAGGATTTCGATATGATTTTCCAATGCAAGACAACCTTTTGCATTTCATTATCCAAGAAGAAATTACACAATTCAATCTTACCGGAGATCACACTGCTTTTTGGTTGCCCGGCGATTACGACACCAACGAATATCCAACCACCATTTCCAAACTTTCAGAGATTAACCAGCTGATCGATAAGGTGCGGGAAGAACCACTCGCCGCCAAGAGTTTCACGCCGAATCTGGCGATACAAACGCCGTTGTTACTGAAAAGTGACAACGGGCTTTACATCAACATCCATGAAGCCGCTTTAGTTAACTTTGCGGCAATGCAGCTGAATGTGGACGACCTCAACTTCCAACTTAGCGCACACCTTGTACCCGACTTTCGAGGCAATAAAGTCTATGCACAAACGGGGGATCGCTCGCCTTGGCGCACCATCATCGTTTCGGATGACGCACGCGACATACTGGCATCCAATCTCATTCTAAACCTTAATGAACCTTGCAAAATAGAGGATTTTTCTTGGATCAAACCGATGAAGTACATTGGCGTTTGGTGGGAATATTTCACGGGAGGCGGTTCTTCATGGTCATACACCAAGCATCAGGGAATCCGCATTGGCGAGACAGATTATAGCAAGCTCACGCCCAGCGGCAAGCACGGTGCCACCACCGAGAATGTGAAATATCATATTGATTTCGCCGCAAAACATGGCTTTGATGCCGTGTTGGTGGAAGGTTGGAACGAAGGTTGGGAAGATAATGTCGCTTTTGTGAAAGATGAGATTTATAACTTCACAAAGCCATACCCCGACTTTGATGTAAAGAAGTTGCGACAGTATGCTTCGGAAAAGGGTATCGTACTGATCATGCATCATGAAACCACTTCCGCCGTAATCAGTTACGAACGGCAATTGGATACCGCATTTCGTTTTATGGTGACGCATGGTTATCCTGCCGTAAAAACCGGTTATGTTGGCCCGATCATCCCCCGTAGTGAACACCACGATGGGCAGTGGATGGTGAATCACTACAACCGTGTCATCGAAAAAGCTGCTGAATACAAGATCATGGTAAACTCGCATGAATCGGTACGCCCCACAGGATTGTGCCGCACCTACCCTAACTGGTTGGCGGCGGAATCGGCAAGAGGAACAGAGTTTGAAAGTTTCAGGGGCAATCACCCCAATCACACGACCATCCTCCCTTTCACCCGTTTGGTGGGCGGCCCAATGGACTATACTCCCGGTATTTTCGAAGGCGATCTTTCGATTTACGGTAGCAATCCGGCCAAACTGAGCAGCACGCTGGTAAAGCAATTGGCACTCTATGTAATAATGTACAGCCCTCTGCAAATGGCTGCCGATTTGCCTGTCAACTACGAAAAACATCCCGATGCTTTCCAGTTCATCAAGGATGTTGCCGTGGATTGGGACACCACATGCATCCTCGAGGCCGAACCGGGGGATTTCATCACCATTGCCCGCAAAGCCCGCGGCAAGGACGAATGGTTCATCGGATCCATCACCGACGAACATGCCCGTGAAACCGTCATCAGTTTCAGCTTTTTGAAACCCGGAAAGCAGTATGAACTCACACTCTACGCTGATGGCGATAATGCTCATTGGCAAGATAATCCCAAATCATATTCCGTTAAGAATATGAAAATTACATCTAAAACCAAACTTAAACAGAAGATTGCTGCAGGCGGGGGGATGAGTGCGAGGATACGGTGAGAGGTGATTTCTTCCATAAAAAGTAATAACAAAACAAAACCCCGGTTATCGCTATAAAATCTCCTCCGGCCTTTCGTTCAAACATAGATTCGGAAAAGAGGTTGATGAGAATGAGGAGGAGGAACAAGATGTATGTAATTTTCTTATGGCGAATGGCATACCCTAACGGTATACAAAAATAACACAGCAAGACAAGTAGCCCCGCAAGCCCCAGCCCTACGAATGTTTGCAGATACTGATTATGGCAATTAAACTGATGCTCCGTCAAGTGTATATTGTCGCTTTTTTCATACTCTTTCATCAATTCGTCTCGCACATCACCGGGACCAACGCCAAATAGCGGATGCTGCATCGCCACTTTCCAACTGGCTTGCCAAACGGCCAAGCGCAATCCTGTCCCATCCGACGCATCTTTATCTCTATCATCCGAAACCAATTGCCTCACAGCCGGTTTCAAACGGTTATACGGTTCCGGGACAACGAAAAAAAGAGTCGTAGGGATAAGAATAAGTAACGAGACAAAAACAAGACTTGGCAGCAATCGCCGTTTTCTCCGGTTTATAAGATATAAACTCATCAGAATAAACAAAATCAAAAGTGCCAATAACCCCGCTTTAGATTGCAATAGAAATATGTAAATGGGGAAAACAATCATCGAGATAGTTGTTAAAAAACGCCATTGGCGCTGTTTGTTTTGATGTAAAAACAGATGAAAAGCCACAATCAATCCGGTGCTGACATGCATCGCACTATAGGCCGGATGCATAAAATTTGAAAGGTGGATGTAAACGAAATAATAATACCTGGGTGCTTCAATACATTTCCATACAGCTATGGAGAAATTCGTGAGAATCAACAGCAGCAAGGAGATCAAGAAAATGCGGGCTAAGAAAAGTATTTTTTTGTTATTCAACCTTTCGGGCGGAGCAGTGAAGATCGTTAATGGAGCTACCAGAAACCACAACTTATACTCTAACTCAGCCAATGCTCGCTGGGTGTTTGTTGAATAGAAAATTCCGATCATATAAATCGCAAAGATGGATAAGAATACGCAGAACAGCACTTTTTTCTGCGGCGTGTCAATACGTTGCCGCTTCGCTTTCCAATCCCATTCCGCAATCCAGTTGATCAGCAATGCAATGGCGATCGGCAAATTTAAGTAAAACGTAAAAGGCTGCACCGCTATGATCAGCGTCATCAATGCAAAAAAAACAGCGGAATGAATGTCGGTCCGGTTTATTTTTTCTTCTCTTAAATAAAGATTGTTTTTCATGAATAATAACTGGATTTAACTTTTTTTTGATTCATTAGGGTGTCTCTTTAACTTCCTCCCCATCTCTTTAACATAATCTAAACCCCTGTTTATCAAAACTATTTTCATCGATTTATTGACAGCCATAGTCCATGTGCATAACCCGATGGCAAGGGTCGAGGTGAGCGTTACAATCAACAATCTTATAAAACCTTGGGTAAAAAAATATTGCACGAACACCGACAGGGCAGACGCGATCACCGTGATGAGCAAGCACAAACATAACACCTTAAACACAAATATCTTCAACTGAAACACCGGCATGTTTTTTTTCAAAATCAACATACTGGTGAAGAGGGTGATGATAATGGCGATGATATTGATGACGTAGGGTCGTTCCGGGGGCGCACCGTAGTGAAAAGCCACCCAAGTAATGGGAATGACCAGCATGTAGATCGTTCCGTTAACAAGGTTCATCCACTTGATCCGGCCGGTGGCATGGATTGCGCCGGACAGCGGGATCATCATGACATAGAAAAGGTTGAAAACGAGCATTAACCGGCAAAACAGCGCGCCATAATCGGGAACGATTCCCAGCCATAAGGTGAGCACGTAATCCATTTCGAGCACCAACGGCAGCGACAACGCCAGCATCAACAGGTAAGTAAACTTGGACGCGTTGAAGACAAGGTAGCGCGTATTTTCAAATTCACCGGCAGCATACGTCTTTATAATTTGCGGTCTCACCGCGGTCAGCACATTGGTGCCAAATGCCATGACCGTACCTTGCACCTGCATGGCGAGAGAGCTGGCGGCGTTGAAAATAGGCCCGAAGAAGATGTTCAGCAGGATATCCACCCCTTGCGTCCGCGCCATCCCACCCAAACTACCATACGTATCCCAAATTGAAAACTTCAACATTGGATACAAAATCCCTTTATCCCACCCCCATTTATAACGGCACTCGCTGAATTTCCACAAGCAATACCACATATAGACGCCCAGCAATATGAACGTCACCACAAACATCAACGAGGCATATAGTATTAGTTTATCCATATTTACAACCAGCAAAATATAGACTATCCCAAGTTTCATCAAAACGTAGAGTATTTCGGTGTATGCGTAGAAACTCATTTTTTCGTGGGCAATGATTACCGCATTATAGGGAACGCGGATGATATTGGCGATGGTAAAAAAGAGCGAAAGGTGATAAACCCAACGAGCCGCATACATCCGGTCGGCCGGAATATTCAGCTTGTTTTCCAGCAGCCACAGCCCGATAGTCTCACCCAAAACCAGAACGATCAGCGCTATGAGCAGATGCAGGGTGAGTGCTGTGGAAAAAGTTTTCTGCAAACGTTCGCGGTTATCACGTCCGAGTTCGACGGTAAAAAAACGGGAGGTTGAACCGCTCATCGCAGAATTAAGGAAGACAAACAGTGTACTGACTCCACAGACGATTCCATAGATTCCAAAATCTTCCACACCCAACACCTTGAGTACCACACGCGAAGTATAGAGGCTGACCATCATCGTCAGCAACATCCGGAAATAGAGGAATCCGGTGTTTTTAACTATTCTCTTACGGTTAATGGAGGGCATTGGCTTGATATTTCAATGAAACGGCAAAAGTAATAAAAAGGGGATAAGGGAACAAGAAACAAGGTTTTCGTCAATGCTTTATGGCTCGTATTCACTTAAGAAAAGAAAAAAACCTTTTCCCTGCCATACATTCGTTTTTTTAAATACTTTTGTTGCGCATTGAGATAACGATTTTTATATATTAAAATATTATAATAAAGCAAGTTACAAAAAACACAAAACGCAAAAAAACAACAAAAAACTTCTTTAGAGACCAATATACTGTAACCTTATAAAAAAAATTATGGCAACACAAAAACAGATTGTAGAAAGAGACAGCGTAGTCGTGAAGTTTGCGGGAGACTCCGGAGACGGCATGCAGCTTACGGGCACGCTATTTTCTGACACAGCCGCCTTGGCGGGCAACGACATTGCAACGTTTCCCGACTATCCGGCGGAAATCCGCGCCCCGCACAACACTATTGCGGGTGTTTCGGGCTTTCAAGTTCACATCGGCAAAGAAACACGTATCATTGGAGACCAATGCGACATCTTGGTGGCTATGAATCCCGCTTCGCTTTTGGCCAACCTGAAATGGGTGAAGACAGGCGGCGTGATTTTGACCGACGGTGACGCATTTGACGACCCTGCTTTGAAGAAAGCGTGCTGCACTACCAACCCACTGGAAGACGGTTCGTTAAGTTCATACCGCGTGGTTAGCCCCCCGATCACAACCATGGCAAAAGAGACGGCCATGGCGTTAGGATTAGACAACAAAAGCGCGGCCAGAACAAAAAACATGTTTTCACTCGGCATGATCTATTACATCTTCAATTTCGAACTCGAAACGCCTTTCAAACTGTTAGACAAACGTTTCGCCAAGAAAATGGATATGGCTTTGGTGAACAAACAAGTGATGCAAAAAGGCTATGACTTCGCCGAAACAATGGAGCTTTTCCAAACCACTTACCAAGTTGGAACAGTAGATCTTCCGAAAGGAAAATATAGAAATATAACCGGCAATATCGCCACGGCGTGGGGTTTGCTCGCGGCTGCCGAGCGATCCGGCCACAAACTATTCTTAGGATCCTACCCTATTACTCCGGCAACAGAAATTTTGTGCGAATTGGCAAGATACAAATCGTTGTCGGCAAAAGTTTTCCAAGCGGAAGATGAAATCGCGGGAATCTGCTCTACCATTGGTGCGGCATACGCCGGCGCCATGGCTTGCACCACCACTTCCGGCCCCGGGCTTTCCCTGAAATCCGAAGCTCTCGGCTTGGCCGTGATCACCGAACTTCCTATCGTTGTTGTGGACGTGCAACGCGGCGGTCCGTCAACCGGACTTCCTACAAAATCAGAACAATCCGACTTAAATATAGCTCTTTACGGCAGAAATGGCGAAGCCCCTTGCATCGTGATTGCCGCTTCTTCGCCCTGCGATTGTTTCTACCAAGCTTTTAACGCAGCAAAATACGCCATGGAAACAATGACTCCATGCATCTTGCTGACAGATGGTTACATTGGGCAAGGCAGTGAACTTTTCCGCATTCCGAAGGTTGCCGATCTTCCGACGATCACTCCTCCGGTAGCAAAAGCCAACGATTCCGATTACCATCCGTATCAAAGAGATCCTGAAACATTGGTTAGACAGTGGGCGATTCCTGGAACGGAAGGTTTGCGGCACCGCATCGGCGGTTTGGAAAAAACCGATGTATTCGGCAATGTCTCCACCGATCCGCTCAACCACGAAAAAATGGTTTACTACAGAAAAGAGAAGATAAACCGCTTGGCCAACCGGATTCCGGAACAAACCGTTTCCGGCACGCAAGAAGGCGATTTGCTGGTAGTGAGCTGGGGTGGAACCCGCGGACAGGTGTGCGTGGCAGCAAGAGAGGTTAGAGAAAGTGGCAAATCCGTAGGGCATGCACACTTCACCAATATCATGCCATTGCCCAAAAATACCGCCGATATTTTCTCCAAATACAAGAAAATTTTGGTTTGCGAATTGAACGAAGGACAGTTTGCCAATTATCTACGCGCACAACTTCCTCAATTTGAATACTTACAATATAACAAAGTGCAAGGTTTACCTTTCACTGTGGAAGAATTAGTTACTAAAATCAATAACGCTTTATAAGGAACAGCCATGATAGAAAGAACAACAGAAAAATTGACTAAGCAAGATTTTGCCAGTGATCAAATGGTAAAATGGTGTCCCGGTTGCGGCGACCATGCGATTTTGTCCGCAATCGAGAATGTTTTTCCTCAAATAGGTTATAAAAAAGAGAAATTCTGTGTCGTTTCCGGTATCGGATGTTCCTCTCGCCTACCCTATTATCTGAACACGTATGGCATCCACGGCATCCACGGACGCGCCAACGCCATCGCTACCGGCGTGAGACTTTTCAACCGCAATTTGAGCGTTTGGATCGCTACCGGTGACGGCGACTCATTAGCTATCGGAGGGAACCATTTTGTGCATATTATCCGTAGAAATTTGGATGTGAATATTTTACTTTTCAACAACGAGATTTACGGATTGACAAAAGGGCAATATTCACCCACCTCCCCGATGGGAAAAATCACCAAATCTTCTCCACAAGGAACGATCGAGCATCCTTTCACCGTGGGCGAGTTGGTAATGGGAGCACAAGGCACTTTCTTTGCCCGCGTAATCGACACCCATCCGAAATTCATCAGCGAAGTGTTATTGGAAGCGGCTAAACACGACGGAACTTCCGTGGTGGAAATGTTGCAAAACTGCGTGATCTTCAACGATGGCGCCCACAAATACATATCTGATAAAGATAATAGAGAAGACCGCCAACTGATCCTTCGCCAAGGCGAGCCCATGATTTTCGGAAAAGAGGGTAATAAAGGGATCCGCATGGGACAAAATGGCCTGGAGGTAGTGACCATCGGCGAAGACGGTGTGACTATCGATGATATTTTGGTTCACGATATGACCCGTCAAGACCCGGGTGTCCACTTGATGTTAGCCAAGATGAAGCCGCCACAATTCCCTATCGCATTAGGCGTTATCCGTTCCGCAGACGCAGCTTCTTATGACCAACTCATGGACGATCTCATCGCCACGCATATTCAATCTTGCCCCATTCACAGTGTTGACGACCTGTTAAACAGCGGAGACACTTGGGATGTAGAATAAAAGTGACGAGATGTAGGAGCGCAGCATCATGCGCAAAAAAGATAGGGGTGGAAAATTTCCGCCCCTATCTTTTTTATTTCTAATACACCAACTCTATCACCTCATCTATCGCCGTTGGAATTTCCAACAGGGTGATGATTACGCCATCGGGAGTTTGGGCAAATTTGAGGGGCGATTGGTCAATGAAACGAGTCGCTTTCTTAATTTTCTTGCCTGTAATCGGAACAAAGAGCACCTTATCTTCCAAATTAAGAATATGAACAAATATCTTGTTCTCTTTTTGTGTAGTCACACCCCAGTCGCGCGCAGTCACGGGACCACCTCGCGTACCATATACTGTCTCGCCAAACCGGTTCATCCATTCTCCAATCTCTTTCATCCGACTTACCGCCTCAGCAGGCAATGATCCATCGGGTTGCGGGCCTACATTTAACAATAAATTGGCGTTTTTTCCTGCCGCTTTGACTAATAGGTGGATTAACTGTTCAGTAGTTTTATAATGTTGATCAGTGATACGGTATCCCCATGTGCGGTTCATCGTCTCACAGGTTTCTAATGGCAGTGCACTCACATCTTGCCCCGATAATCCACCAAAATTCTCTCCAGGCAAATCCCGCTCAAAAATCTGAATATCTTCCCCCGGGAACGGTTTGATGTGATGATTATTAGCAATCAAACAGGCGGGACGTAGCTGGTGAATCATGGCGTATTGTTCGGGCAATCGCCAATCAAAATCGGGATTCTTCTCTTGATCCCAAACACCATCGAACCAAATTGCGCCGATAGATCCATAATTGGTAAGCAACTCCTTGATTTGATTATTCATAAACTGGTAATATGTCGAAAAATCACCAAACTCCGTGTGCCCGTTTTTCAAACCCGTATATATCCTCGGCGCATAATCCGCCCGATTCCAATCAATATGCGAATAATAAAGATGTAGTTTAATGCCTTGTTTTTCGCATTCATCCGCAATCTCTTTTAAGATATCCCGTTTGAAAGGCGTTGCTTTTACAATATTATAATCACTATACTTTGTATCGAACATCGAAAAACCATCGTGATGCCGTGAAGTAATACATATATATTTTGCGCCCGATGCTTTGATATTTGCCACCCATTCAGCCGCATCGAAATTGGCAGGATAAAAACCAGCTGCCAATTTTTCATACTCCTTGTAATTGAGGCTTTTATTATTCATCACCCATTCGCCATCGCCGAGCATGCTATAGATTCCCCAATGGATAAAGATTCCGAATTTATTGTCTTGGAACTCCTCCCGCGCTTTCATATTTTCCGGCGCCGGAACATAATTGTTTTGGGCATAAATCGTTGTTAATAAAGAAAAAATAAGACAGAGTGTGATGATTTTTTTCATAATTCCTGATGATTGATATAAATTGGAGCAAAAATAACAAATAATGCTAATGCAAATAAAGCTCTTCCTAACATTATTCAATGCGGCACCCTTGACAAGGCAAACCGCTGAGAATCGCATATTCTGAGGGAAAACAGATTCTCTAAACTATCCCCATCCTTTTGCTTCGGGCTTCTGGGAAAGGCGGGGTTAATCCGTTATATTGATTCCATCTAGTTCTGATAACTTTTTCACGAAACCTTTACCGATATAATATCCATCTTTATCTACAAACCCTCGTTGTTCACCCCACACAGCGATTGCTAAACCATCCGAGAAGTTTCGTGATAGTTCATCATAAATACAAGGGATAAATTCTTTCCCTGTTTTATCAATAAAACCATATTTACTACCCTTTCTTACCTTTGCAAAACCTTCTTGAAAACTTAAACCGTTATCATATATGAATGGGGTAATTTCTCTTCCTGACTTATCAATAAAACCATATTTACCATCCTTGGAAACCGGTGCAAAACCTTCTTGGAAATCGTCTGCGGCATCATATATAAATGGACAAATTTCTTTCCCTGATTTATCAATAAAACTCCATTTGCCTTCCTTGCTCACCTTTGCAAAACCTTCTTGAAATCTGGAAGCGTTATCATATATAAATGGAACAATTTCTTTCCCTGACTTATCAATAAAACCATATTTCCAATCCTTGAAAACGATTGCACGATCTTCGCTAAAATCGTATGCGCCATCATATATAATCGGGATAATTTCCTTTCCAGATTTAGCAATAAAACCACACTTGCCATCCTTAATAACTAGTGCACAATCTTCATGAAATTTGGAAATGTTATCATATATTAATGGGATAATTTCTTTCCCTGATTTATCAATAAAGCCAAATTTACCATCCTTGAAAACCGGTGCAAAACCTTCGTGAAAACCTAAGGTATAATTATATATAGGTGGGGCTATTTCTTTCCCTGATTTATCAATAAAACCATATTTGCCATCCTTGTTTACCATCGCTAAACCTTCTTGAAAATCGCATGCGTCGTCATATATAAATGGAGCTATTTCTTTCCCTGATTTAGTAATAAAACCACACTTGCCATCCTTTTCTACTTTTGCACGATCTTCATGAAAATTGTATGCTACATCATATATAAATGGGACAATTTCTTTCCCTGATTTATCAATAAAACCCCATTTGCCTTCCTTGCTCACCTTTGCAAAACCTTCGTGAAAATCGGAGACCTTATCATATATACATGAGACAATTTCTCTCCCTGACTTATCAATAAAACCCCATTTGCCTTCCTTACTGAAAACTCTTGCACGACCTTCACAAAAATCGAAAGCGACATCATATATAAGTGGGGCTATTTCTTTCCCTGACTTATCAATAAAACCACACTTGCCATCCTTTATTACCACTGCAAAACCTTCTTGAAAATCGTATGCTCCATCATATATAAATGGGACAATTTCTTTCCCTGATTTATCAATAAAACTATACTTGCCATCCTTTACTACCTTTGCAAAACCTTCTTGAAATGATCCAAAATAATCGCATTTGAGCAGAGCTTCTGATAGTTTTTCTCTATCCAAAGTGTTTGCACACGACACCATGAATCCCATAATAATCCCTGCTAACAATAATCGCATTATTCTTTGATTTTTCATATTGGCATTTTTTATTTTACTGTTTTTTCTTAGTTATTCTATTCCTGTTTTACAACAATAAGACCCCATTCATAGGCCATTCCTGCACCATTCTTAACTGTTATTTGGGTCAAGTTTAGATTTGCAAAGTTAACACTACTTTTCCTTTCATTTTTCTTTTTTTATTGTTGTCCGTAAAATTCCAAGATTTTCAATCTTATCAAATAACTGTATTTGGCTTGCAGCAGATCCGACTGGGCCTTTTCGTAGCGGTTTCGGGATTCATTATATTGGAAGATATTAGAAGCACCGGCTTCGTAGCGTTTCTCCTCGTATGCAAACGATTTCTTTGCCGCGGCTAAATACGTTTCGGCAGAATGGTATTTTTCTCTGGATGCCAATACATTAGCGTAAGCCTGCTCTATTTCCTTTGTGATGGAAGCTTTACTCTCTTCTAATAGTATTTGATAATTTGCCAAGTTCAATTTCGCTTTTTTCACAGAATTATAGGTCGACAATCTGTCGAAAATGGGGATATTTAACGAAAGGGAAAACATGCCTCGGCTATTGTTGTTTAGTTGTGTGCCAAAGGGCAAATTATTTTCGATAAAGGCGGATTGGTACGCATAATAGTAACCTGTTCCATAGTTTGCCGAGAAACTCAGCGACGGATACCACCCCGACCGTGCCATTTTGATGTGCCGTTCGCTCATGGCAATGCGCTGCTCCGTAGCTTTCAAGGCGGGACGATTCGTCAATGCGCCGTTGAGATACGCATCCATATTATACGTCTGCGACAACAATTGCGTGAAATAAAGATCATCCATCTCTTGCACATCAAATTCGGCGATACCGCTCAGATTCAACAGCTGTGTCAAGTCTAACAACGACAGTCTCAGATTGTTAGCGGCTTCGGTGACAGCGTATTGATCAGCTGCCAACGAGGCCTGTGCTTCGTAGAGATCGGCATCGGAACTTCTACCATAATCGACCATCTTTTCGATCCTTTCGACTTGATTTTGCGATATTTCCTCCTGTTTCCGTGCCACATCCAACGCCTCTTTCGCCAATAGCACTTGCAGATAGTAAGCTGTCACTGTCAATGCAATATCATCTTTAGTCTGTTCCAAATCATACACCGTGGCTTGCAGGTCGAGTTTCGAGGCAGCAATGTTGTGATGGGTTCGCAATCCTTGGAAAAGCGGCATATTCATTCCCACCCCGAAAGAGGTCGACGACTGTGAGTTATTGACAATCACGCCAGTAACGGAAGTGGATCGGCCAATATCAAACGACTCCCCCACCGATGCGGAAACCGACGGTGCAATGTCCATTTTCGCACTCTGCAACTCGATTCGCTTCGATTCCAATGTTAGCATATTCTTGCGAACGGTGAAGTTATGTTCGATCGCATACGATATACAGGAATCCAAACTCCATTGTTGTTGCGCATTAGCAACTGAAAAGGAGATCAGTATGGCTAACAGGATTGATATTTTTCTCATTGGTGTTATTTTAAATGTTAACTTTCTGATTTTACATCGCGGGGCCGAATTTTGCCTCCACTTTAACCTTACCCCGAATCAGCGAATTAGTGTCCACTTTCGACAATAATTCCACAAAAATACCATCTGAGAGACCTAATTCCACGGCCTTTCTAGTATAGACCTTCGCATCCTCGGGAGAAGCAGAATCCAAGACATAAATGAATGTCGAATCAGCCACAAACTCAACGGAGCTTTCGGGAAGCGCCAGCACCTGCTCCCGTCTCTCCAGTACGATCTCCCCATTGGCACTATAACCACTGCGTATCAAGGTTTCATTATCATCATCAATTTTTACTGCTGCCCGGATTTCAAAAAGTGTCGCTCCATTTGACAGCGTTCCTTTTGGGGAAATATACTCCAACTCCGCTTTCAGTTTTTCATCCTGTAGCGCTCCGATTATGAGGTTTATCTCATTTCCCACTGCAATTTTCCCGACCTCGGTTTCGTCCACATTCCCTTTAAAAATCAGATCCGTCATGTCGGCAATGGAGGCAATAGTAGTCCCATCGTTAAAATTATTGGTTTGAATCACCGAGTTCCCCACCTTCACGGGAACATCAAGCACCATACCGCTAACCGTTGCCCTGATGAGCGTATTGCTATATTGGGCATTTTGCTTAGATATACCCTCCTTCACAATCAGCACGTTTTCGGTGGCGCTATTCAAATTTTCGATCGCATTCTGGTAAGCGGTATTTGCGGCTTCATACTCCTCCTTCGAAGAGACCCCGGCATCGAAGAGTCTTTTTGATCTTTCATGGTCGGTTTTCGCTTTATTTAATGCTATTTCCGCCAATTTCAACTGCGATTCAGCACTGTTAAGCTGGGCGATATCGGGAACCACTTGCACCTTTGCAATGATGTCGCCCGCTTTCACGATGTCACCCGCCTCTTTGTAAATCTCTGTGATGATACCGGAGATCTGGGGTTTGATCTGCACTTCATCGCGCGGCTCAACCGTACCGGTCAACACCGTAACTTTTTCTATATCACGTCTTTCAATTTTAACCGTCTCATATTCCAACTCTTTCTTCTTGGATTTGCTCCACAAAAAGTAGAATGTTCCGAAAATGATGAAAACCAAAAGAACTACAAGAATGATTCTGATTACTTTTTTCATGATACTGTATTGTTTGTTTATTATTATTCAAATTTAAGCGTTCATTCATCCCGCAACGCATCTATCGCTTTAATTCTAACCGCATTTCGGGCGGGAATAATACCTGCCACAGCGCCGGAAAGCAAGATGATAACCGCCGCCAAGACCGCCATGTTGAAGGAGATATATGGGTTGTAGAACATCTCCGCATCGGTCACTAATTTATCAACAATCGTCAGGATTAACACGCCAAAAAAGAGACCGAAAAAACCGGCAATGAAAGTAAGCACCGTACTTTCGCTCATCACCTGCATGAGGATGGCCCTCGGTTTAGCTCCGATAGCACGTTTAATCCCGATTTCTTGCGTTCGCTCCTTGATCGTCACCAGCATGATATTGCTCACGCCGACCACACCTGCCAGCATCGTACCCATCCCCACAATCCAGATCAGAATATTCAAACCCAAGAACAAGTAGTTGAACATAAGGAATATCTGTTGCACGTTGAAATGCGAGATGGCTATATTGTCTTCAGGAGCTATAAAATGCTTGTTTTTCAACAACTCTTTGATCTCATTTTCAACTTGGTTTATATCTGCTTTATCATACGCTGCAACCATCAAGGCATCAATATTCTTCCCATAATTATAAACCTGTTGGAATGTGGAGGAGGGGATATAAATAGCCTCTTTGGCATCACCTCCAAGGTTAATGGCATCTCCCGGGTTAACCACGCCGACCACCGTGTAGAAAACGCCATCGACATTGAGGCGTTCCCCCACCGGATCCATGCCGTTTTCGAAAAGAGTTTGCCATACCGTAACCCCAATGATGCACATCTTGCGCTGTTCCAGCATGTCGAAATCATTGAAAAATCGTCCGAAAAGCAATGGCATCGGGTTGATTTCTTGGTAATAGTTGTCAATTCCATTGATCGAGTATTCCCCGGAACGCTCTTTGTAAGTCGTCGGATTTGACGGGTACATAAACATCATGCCCGACACGTATTCTACCGCGGGAATATTCTCTTTCACCATGTGCATATCGTCGTTATTCATACTCCAAAATCTTCCGGAGTTAAATCCTTTATACTCTACCGAAGTGGCATTCGGAAAGAAGAAAACCGCATTCGGGCTGATCTGATCCACCATTCTCATCAAGCCATTCTCGAAGCCATTGCCAAGACCGGTCATCACCACATACATGAAGATACCCCAAAAAACGCCGAATGCAGTAAGAACACTTCGTGTTTTATTGCGAGTGATCGCCTGCCAAACTTCTTTGAAACTATCTAAATCCAACATCGTTCATTTTTTTCATTATTCGTAGCGCAACGCTTCTATCGGTTTCACTTTCACAGCTTTCCGAGCAGGGAAATAACCGGCAAGTACTCCAGCAATGATCATCACCAATGTAGCGGATATCACCACACCCAAATTCACGGTCGGGTTGACAAAGATTTTCATTTCGCCGTTGGATGCGACACCGGTTGTCTCCAGCACCCAATTCACAATTTCCATCAATCCAATGCCGAGAAACATACCGACATAACCAAATATCGTAGTGATAATCAACGCTTCTAAAATCACCATCCAAATCACAGAACCCGATTTCGCCCCGATCGCCCGCCGGATGCCAAACTCCTTCGTCCGCTCCTTTACCGTGATCAACATGATATTGCTCACCCCAACAATTCCCGCAATCAACGTCCCCAATCCAATGATCCATAAAAAAATCGTGATTCCATTCAAGATCGACATCGTCTGTAAATAGTCTTGCAAACGGCTCCAGATCCGCACGGCATTGTAATCGTCCGGTGCAAAATCGTGCAAACGGCTAAAACTCGCGCGCAAGCGTTCCACAAATTGCTGGTTAGATTCCACATCATCCAATCCCCTCACGGTGATATTAACTTGCGAGAACTGTTTGGATGGATTGTAGATTTGCTGCGCCGTGGTATAGGGAATATAGGCGTCGTTTCGCCAATCGCCATCGGCTTTGTATACCCCTACTATCTGATAGACAATTTCGCCAAACTTCACCTCTTTCCCGATCGGATCTTCATCAACGAAAAGCTTCTCCACATCTTTGTCTGCCAACACCGACACTTTCCGTCTCTCAAGGATATCGGTGACATTGATGAAACGTCCTTTTAAAATCTTTACATTTTCAAAACGCTGACGTTCAGGATAAACACCTTGCAATGAATTGGTTATTGCCTTCTTTTTATAAATGACATTATTATTCCAATTACGATAAACGGGGACTACTTCATCGATCTCCGCAAAACCCTCTCGCAACAAGGTTTCGTCTTGATAATCAAAAACGATTCTCCGCCATTTGGAATATCCTTTATACTCTTTCGATGTATAACCGGAATTGATCGTAATCGTATTGGATTGCCGCCCCTCGAAATTTCCGGTAACACCGTTTTTGAATCCATTGCCGGCAGAAAGCAGGATAATTAACAAAAAAATACCCCAAGAGATCGAAAAACCCGTCAATATGGTTCGCGTTTTATTCCTCCGCATCGAGAAGAGTATTTCCGAAATCACTCCTAAGTTCATCGTTTTGTTTTATTTTGAGGATTTACAAGTTCAGAATGGGATTAGTCGCTCTATTATTCGTACTTACTGTTCTATCACTCCGTCCACAATCCGTATTATTCGTTCTGCCTTCTCCGCAACCATCTGTTCATGGGTAACAATTACGAGTGTGGTACCGGTTTCGCGGTTGATGTCTTTAAGCAGATCTATCACTTCTTCGGACGTTTTGCTGTCGAGCGCACCGGTCGGTTCATCGGCAAGGATCAATTTCGGATTGGTGATCAAGGCGCGTGCCAAGGCGATGCGTTGTTTCTGTCCTCCGCTCATCTCGTTGGGAAAATGGCCACTCCAATCCGCTAGTCCTAATCTCTCAAGCAATTCCATCGCTTTTGCCGTACGTTTTTTACGGGAAATATTTTGATAATAGAGTGGCAAAGCTACATTTTCCAACGCCGTTTTATAAGAAATCAGGTTGAAATTTTGGAAAACGAAGCCGATATAACGATTTCTGTATTCGGAGGATTTATTTTCCGACAGGTCCTTAACCAATAGATTATTAAGATAATACTCTCCCTCGTCATAATTATCCAAAATCCCGATGATATTCAATAGTGTTGACTTCCCCGAACCTGACGAACCCATAATCACTACCATCTCTCCCTCTTTAATGTGGAGATTTATTCCCTTGAGCACATGAAGTGGCGAAGCCCCGAAGTAAGTTTTGTGCAGATTGTTAATGGTCAGCATACTATTCCCCCTCTATTTTAGGCTGTTTATTGTTTTAGTGTATTGGTGTATTAATACGGTGCAAAAATAAGATAAAAATCATACGACAACTTGTTAGAAACTTTTTTTTGCAAAAAAAATTGTTCCATAATCCGCCCCCTATCGAAGCACAATCGTTTTACCCGAATCTTATGTTATAGTAGATGAATGAAATTCAAACAGTTTCCAGGAATTATTCTCTGCCCATACCCTTTACTTTGCCTAATTTTATTTTCAATCTCTTCACTTTCTTTTCTTCCCATACGCGAAAATAAATCCGATTGTAGCGATTTTTGATGTAACGAATATCATCGTATATTGGAGGAACAAAGCAGTCGTTCATGCCGATTATACCTTTTTTGCCATCATGAGTAATTATTATATCGTAGGAATATCCCCAAGAAAAAACCACTGATTTAAACTCTTTTTTTAAAACAGGTTCGCAAAGCAATTGCAAATTAGAATTATAGAGGCCCCAGTTATCTTCTTTTTTTACTTTGAAAAACGTGCCGTGCTTTAAAATCGCATCATATTGAACAGGGATTACCTGTTTGAAAGATTCATCATACACACCATATAATGAATCTTTTTTAACAATGTAGCAGCTCTCCCATTTTCCACCACTTTTATCAAGCATAAAATGGCGGCGATCTTGAACTACAAAACGTGTCATACCATATTTATTCAACCCTATGTCTTCAAAATCAACAGGAATTCTCAGCTCATAATTAGCATCGTAAAAACCGTATAAACCATCCTTTTTAACAATATAGCCTGCATTAGAAGCAGCTCCAATTTGAATGATTGTGTCAAATTGCAAAGAAATAACTTCCTTATATTCTTCATCTATATATCCATATAAGTCATTTTTTTTCACTTTCCGCGGCAACATAGTGTAATATGATTGTTCAATATAATCATATTTCCCCAAGGGTACAATATATTCCATGGTTGTGAAATTGATGATTCCCACTTCGCCTTCCTTTGAGAAGACATAATAATCCTTATAATCGGTTAGATTCATAAAATTAAATTCAAGGAGTATTTTTCCTGAAAAATCGACAATCCCAAACAAACTATCGATTGATGTAATAATATGGTTTTCGTTTTGATTTGATATCCTGAGACTATTATCCTTAAGTTGGAAGATTACCGGTGTGATTTTTTTGCCATCCGGACCCAAAAAACCGAATTTTCCATCTTTTACTATTATAGGATTCGTTAAATGATAAAAATAGATTTGGTCATATTCAGCTTCTAAAACCACCTCTCCTCTCCGATTAAATAAACCTTTTTTGCTAAAATTATCAATGGGATTTATATGTATATAGTTATCGGTAAAGGTCGAATCACTGCCATAAAAAACGAAAAGTTCACCATAGCGTGATGCTGTTATTTCGTCCATAGCTACCGCTTCTTCAGGAGGTTTAAAATCACTTTTTCGAATATTTATATTTCGAACATTATTATAAGTAGAAAGTATTTCTCCTTCTTTATTTCTGAAAACATAAAGCTTAGGAAAGATTGGAAGGCTAAGCTTAGGGTAAACAGGAACGCTAGTTGCACCCCGATAGGAGGATGACCTTCTTGCACTACATATAGAGGAATTTACAAAGCAAAAAATTGAAGATATACTTGTCATTTCTTTTATGTAATCTTTTTTTTGCTCATCCGAAATATTCATTATCTTCTCTCCATTGGAATAATCAATGACAATCATCTGAATTCCTTCTCGATAAGGAAAATACAGCGTATCCGGTTTAATAAAAAAATCAATAGCTTTCGCATTAATCGACAGGCTAAAGATTAAAAGGAAGAGGTAGAATATTTGTTTTTTCAATGCACTTAATATATTTCAGAATGTCAACAATTTATTTTCTCTACAAACCACATTTGCCTGCTTCCGCTTTCCTGCAAAACTTCTTTTATGCGATTCATAATTTTTACAATTACGTTTCGGAGGGCAAATATAGAAATTTCTGACGGATAGTTTTAGTGAGCAAACAGGTCAATCCTTTCTTGTCACATTTTCCTATCGCTTCATTTTTTCCTCTTAATCCACATACCAAAATCCCCAAATCTTCGTTAATGGAAATTGGATTTTAAAAATAAAACTATGGAAGGAACTGTAGATATTAGAGAATTAAATGAACGTATTCAACAAGAGAGTTCTTTTATCGATTTGATTAACATGGAGATGGGCAACGTAATCATTGGCCAAAAGCAGATGGTGGAGCGGTTGCTGATCGGTTTGTTGTCTAACGGGCATATTCTGTTGGAAGGGGTTCCGGGATTGGCAAAAACTTTGGCCATCAAATCACTGGCTCAATGCATCCGGGCGAAGTTCAGCAGAATCCAGTTCACCCCCGATCTTCTCCCCGCCGACCTTATTGGAACCATGATCTATAGTCAAAAAAACGAAGAGTTTGTCGTGAAAAAAGGACCGGTTTTCGCCAATTTCATCTTGGCTGACGAGATTAACCGTGCGCCGGCGAAGGTGCAGAGTGCCCTGCTCGAAGCCATGCAAGAAAGACAAGTTACCATTGGTGAGCACACCTACCCATTAGAAGAGCCATTCTTGGTAATGGCAACCCAAAACCCTATAGAACAAGAAGGTACGTATCCCCTTCCCGAAGCACAAGTCGACCGTTTCATGCTGAAGGTGATCATCAATTATCCAACCAAAGAGGAAGAAAAACAGATTTTAAAACAACAGCTAAACGATCAACTACCCAAAACCAATCCTATATTGTCGCCCGAGGATATCACAAAGGCGCGAAAGATTGTGAAAGAAGTTTATATTGACGAAAAGATTTCCACTTATATCACAGACATTGTCTTTTCCACCCGTTATCCATCGGATTATAAGTTAAATCGATTCCAAAACATGATCAACTACGGCGCATCTCCACGCGCCACCATCAACTTGGCATTGGCATCGCAAGCTTTTGCATTCATCAAACGGCGCGGCTACGTGATTCCTGAAGATGTGCGCGCCGTTGCCCACGACGTGTTGCGCCACCGGATCGGCCTCACCTACGAAGCCGAAGCCGAAAACATCAACACCTCCGACATCGTCAGCGAAATATTGAATACCATTGAAGTACCTTAATCGATTTTTCATAAACGTCATTTATGGATTCTAACGAACTTATCCGCAAAGTGCGGAAAATCGAGATTCGAACCAAGGCGCTATCCCATCAAATTTTCCAGGGACAGTATCATAGCGCATTCAAAGGGCTGGGCATGGCATTCAGCGAGGTTCGGCAATATGGCTACGGCGATGACGTGCGTTTTATCGACTGGAATGTAACAGCCAGATTCAACCAACCCTACGTGAAGATTTTCGAGGAAGAACGCGAGCTAACCGTTGTCTTGCTTATCGATGTGAGCGGTTCCAATCAATTTGGAACACAGAATGTTATGAAGTCCGATCTGATCACGGAACTGGCTGCCGTGCTCTCTTTTTCGGCTATTTTCAATAATGACAAGGTCGGCGTGGTTTTCTTCAGCGACAAAGTAGAGAAATTTATCCCACCCAAGAAAGGACGTTCTCATATCTTACGCATCATCAGCGAGTTGGTATCCCATGAACCTACTTGCACACAAACTAACGTTAGCGAAGCATTGCGTTATCTGACCAACGCAATCAAGAAAAAATGTACGGCATTCCTCATCTCCGACTTCATCGACACCGGTTTTGAACAAGCAATCCGCATCGCAGCTAACAAACACGACCTCGTGGCGTTAAACATCATCGACCGCGGCGAAGATTTCTTCCCCAACATAGGACTACTCAACGTGACCGATCCTGAAACCGGAAAAACATTCATCGCCGATACTTCTAATCCTAAAATCAGAATACAGCACCAACAATGGTGGCGACAACTCCGAATACGGAATAATGAGATTTTTAAGAAAGCCGGCGTTGATGCGATTACCCTCCATACCGATGGCGATTATGTGAAAAGTCTTACGGAACTCTTTCAAAAACGAAGCTAAGATAGTGATTTATGAGGAAATCAGAAACCTGAAAAACAACCTCAAAATCGATCTTAAGAATTATTTTTGGAGGGATCGCTGTTTTGTTGAAAAAAAATGTATTTTTGCAGCCGATTTTGAAACAGATAAATAATAGTAAGAGATGAAAAAAGAATTGATTCAGTACGTAGAAGATAATTTTGTGGAAGTTAAGGAATTTCCAACGTTTAAAGCGGGTGACACTATCACCGTTTCTTATAGAATTGTGGAAGGTTCCAAAGAACGTATTCAGCAATTTCAAGGCGTAGTCCTTCAAATTAATGGCAGCGGCGTGACTAAAACTTTCACCGTTAGGAAAATTTCCGGCGGCATTGGCGTGGAAAGAATCTTCCCTTACGCATCTCCATTCATATCTGATATCGCTGTCAACAAACGCGGCGTGGTTCGCAGAGCACGTATTTTCTACCTGCGCAAACTTACCGGTAAAAAAGCACGCATCAAAGAAAAGAGAAGATAATAACATTATTATAAACGTTACTATAGGAAAACGCTTTAAAAAAGCGTTTTTTTTTATCAAATTATGGCACTAATCCAATCTTTTGAAAAAACAGGTAATTTCCTTTTTAAATTTCGCGGACAAATTCCGGCCATCATCTTTGTATTGTCGATGCCGTTCTTGTATTTCACTGATTATCAATGGATGTATCGCTGTCCTCCCTCCGACTATCACGCCTTCCACCTGACATTAATCTCCATGGCAATCCTGATCTCTTCGTTAGGTTTCATTATCCGTTGTTACACGATCGGAACAACACCGCGCGGAACTTCCGG
The DNA here is from genome assembly GCA_030267125.1 of Bacteroidales bacterium OttesenSCG-928-B11. GTDB lineage: Bacteria > Bacteroidota > Bacteroidia > Bacteroidales > WCHB1-69 > JAGVVH01. Next base: position 68,313 of record JAJDJJ010000001.1, on the reverse strand, counting down.
CCGAAACACCAATAAACAAGTAGCTAATCTATTGAATACTACCGGAATATACTCCATGGTACGGCATCCGCTCTATTTAGGGAATTATCTCATGTGGGCCGGTTTGCTTTTTTTCACCATGAATATTCCCGTCATCCTTATTGTGTCCTTGATTTTTTGGATCTATTATGAACGCATTATGTTTGCCGAAGAAGCTTATCTCACACGACAATTTGGCGATGAATTTGTGGATTGGTCGATGGGAGTACCTGCTTTCATCCCTGCTTTACGTAAATTTAAAAGAAGCAATGTGCCGTTTTCGTTCAAAACAGTCTTGCGTAGGGAATACACAGGCCTCTTTTCCATGGTTTTCGCCTACACGCTTACCGACTACTGGATAAAAATGACAATCAACTGGCGTACTTACGGCAATCTACAACACATGGATTGGGTACGTCCTTCTCTTTACGTATTAGGCAGCACCCTGATTATCCTATTGGTATTAAGAACCTTAAAACACCATACTTCACTATTGAATCGAAGTGAAAATAGAGATTAATATAAACCTTAAACCATATTGTCATGAACATTTCTCACATTGAACACATCGGCATTGCGGTGAAAGACCTCAATACGGCCATCCCTTATTATGAAAATATCTTAGGCTTCAAATGCTATAGCATCGAAGAAGTTACTGATCAAAAAGTGAAGACCGCGTTCTTCAAAGTAGGCGATACAAAAATTGAATTATTGGAACCAACTTCTCCCGAAAGCGCCGTTGCGAAGTTTATCGAAAAAAAGGGCGAAGGCGTTCATCACATCGCTTTTGCGGTTTCCAATGGCGTGGCTAACGCATTGCAAGAAGTTGAAGGCAAAGGTGTTCAACTGATCGACAAAGCGCCCCGCCAAGGTGCCGAAGGATTGAGTATCGCATTCCTACACCCTAAATCCACACAAGGAGTATTGACGGAACTTTGCGAGTAAATCCAATACAGGGCAAAACTGATTAATCCTCTTGCCCGATCACATACCTCGATGAAAAACCATTGCCGGTAATTCGAAGATCGTAAATATCATAATCACTGCCTTTTAACTTAGGCAATGAAAGTTTCACGATATTCAAACCGGCTTTTAACTCATATTTTTTAGTCTTGATTTTTCCGGTCCGCCGGGATTCTGTGCTGATAGCCACTGATTGTTTATCCGCTGCCGTAATGTATATGGTGAGCTTATTGCCAATTGTATGGTATTGTGGAAAAGAAAACTCCAGCAGCTTAAGCCCTGCCTCGGTTTCCACTGTATGACTTTGTAATAATAAGTTGTATGCTTTCAAAAAGTCGGTAATTCCATAACCTAACCGATCGGTCGGCGTGGCTGTCAAATGCCCGCTGCGGCGAATAGCATCCATGATCTCGAGATTCGTTTTGTCAGGGAAAGCTTGTCGAAGGCATGTCACCATACCGGCAAGCATCGGCGAAGAGAAGGATGTTCCATCGGCACGGGAAGTGTGCCCGCGCGGATTAGCCACATAAGTTCTTCGACCCACAGCCACCGCATCGGGTTTCACACGCCCATCGGCAGTCGGCCCTTGCGAACTGAACGGCGCCCTTACTTTGGCGCTGTCAACCGCACCCACCGCCAAAATATTTACCGCATCCGCCGGACAGCCAATCTTTCTCCATTTCTTCGCACCTTCATTTCCGGCGCTGTTGCAGACGATCATACCGCGATCGGATGCCATTGTCGCGGCAATCGAAGCCCGGCTGGTTTGACCGTTCAAGTCATTTATATTGCGAGGTTGAGCCAAAGTATCATCAAATTTAGTATATCCCAATGATGAGTTCAGCACGAGACACCCCAAGCTGTCGGCCCATTCAATGCCGGCCACCCAGTTGTCTTCCTCCACTTTCGTTTCAGTGCGACCATCCTCGGTATTAGCAAGATAAACCAGCGCTTTGGGTGCAGTCCCTATCAATTCACCCGGAATTTCAGCCGCAATACAGGAGAGCACCATCGTGCCGTGACTTCCCGATCTGAAAGCACTTTTCCCCGGATTGACAAAATTACGCATGTCTACCAAACGACCTTCGTCACGCAATTTAGCGAAATGAGGAACCTGATCCACATTCAAAAAACCACCATCCATCACCATTACCGGGACTCCCTCCCCCTTAAAGCCCATCCGGTGCAACCAGTGGATATTGTTAACCCGCACCTGCGAGTATCCTTTCCCATAATTCAATTCATCCAATTGCGTCATGAGCGGTATCATAGTGACTTGGTTGTTCCGATAAATGTATGGCGTGAAAATTTTCTCCTCCGCTGCTTTCATCACACTGGTAACTTCCACATTGGCAACAAAATCCAATGATTTTAACAACTGTGATAAGCTGTCTTTTGTGGAATAGACCGTAATTGCATTAAACCATTTGGATTTTGTGAATAGCGCAATGGTCGTGTCTAATGACAATACCAAATCTATATAACTTTTGTTCACAGGAAGATCCACTTCAGTGATAGCAATATCGAATTTTTGCCGGTTTTCAATCGCTCGAGCCGACAGAAACTCCTCCGGACGGGAAATCGAATAATCTGAGTTCGCCTTATCTGTAAATTGCACAAAATATTTGGCCGGATATTGTGCAAAACTCGTTATAAAACAGATTGATAAAAGAAAAAAAAGGAAAGATTTTTTTCGCATTTTATGTGATTTTTTATTGTTATTACCGTTTGTTCATAAATAAAAAAAAGTGGATATAACTTTTTCTTGAAAATATCGTTATCAATTCTTGATCATGCAAAAATACTATTTTTATAAAGAAACAATATGGCAAAACGAATATTAGTTGCAACGGGTGGCGGTGATTGCCCGGGATTGAACGCGGTACTTCGCGGAATTGTTAAAAGAGCACATCAAGAAGGCGGCTGGGAGGTCTTCGGGTGTATTGAATCATTTAACGGGATTTTGAAAGACAACATCGAACTTATCCAACTTACCTCCAAAACCGTTTCCGGCTTACATGTAAAAGGCGGAACTATCATCAAAACCATCAATCGCGGAGGTCCTTTTCACTTTCCTGTGCAACTACCTGACGGCACTTGGATCACGGAAGATCGATCCGAGTTGATGAAACGAAGACTTGAGAATCTCGGCATCGACGCAGTCATCAACATCGGTGGTGATGGCTCCCAACGGATTTCAGTCCAATTGGAAAACATGGGCATCAATGTGGTGGGTGTTCCCAAAACCATTGATAATGACTTGGCTAGTACTGATTTCACATTCGGATTCCAAACGGCAGTGCAGATTGCCACGGAAGCATTCGACAAACTGGTAACTACGGCAGAGAGTCACAATCGTATCTTTATCATGGAAGTGATGGGACGTGATGCGGGTTGGATCGCATTGCATTCGGCCATTGCCGGCGGTGCCGATGTATGCCTCATCCCCGAAATTCCTTACGACCCTGTGAAAGTGGCGGAAAAGATTGCTACCCGATACCGCGACAACGAAGGTTTTTGCAATATTGTGATCGCCGAAGGCGCAGTTCGAAAAGATGGAACGGCAAGCGGATCGGCACCGGTTAACGCAGGAGATCCACATTTCAAACTGCACGGAGCCGGCGACAAGTTACGCAAAGAATTAGAAGACTTAGGCGTGGAACACGACATCCGCGTCACCGTCTTGGGCCATCTTCAACGCGGCGGAACACCCATCGCCTTCGACCGCATCATTGCCACAGCCTTCGGCGTGAAAGCCTTCGAACTGGTTAAGGATCAGCAATACGGACAAATGGTGGTCTACCGACAGCCCAAATTCTTGAGTGTGCCGCTAACCCAAGCAATCAGCAAGCCCAATCTCGTCGATCCCAACACCGACCATTTAATCCATACCGCAAAAGGAATGGGCATGTCGTTCGGAGATTAAGAGAGAGAAAAACAGCAGGATAAAATGCGCATCATGGGTTGTGTACCATCTTGCATTGCAAGAAACCCCGTAAAATCAAAAAAAAACGGGTTGAATATCTGAAACAATTGCGAATTACGAGGACACGTGGCAAATCGGATGTAGAGACGCACGGAAAATAATTCAACATCGGACTGCTCCTTGCAAGAAACCCCCTGCAAATAACGCCGTAAAATCAAAAAAAGCGGGTTGAATATTTGAACTTTAGCTTGAAGCGGAACATGGATCACGGAACACGGAGAAAGGACAGGAAGCAGGAGACAGAAGTCAGGAAGAAAATATCAACATCACCAAACCGAAAATTCATTACTTTTGCGACACCATTATGAAGACCGTGAAAAACAATCTAACCCCAAACTTCCAACCCCAAACCTCTTACGCAGGCTTTCCTTGTACCGTGTTCCGTGAGCCGTGTTCCGAAGACTACTACCACACCGACCACCTGGGCTCCTCTTCCTGGATCACCGACAAGGACGGCGACCCCGTCCAGTTTATGCACTACCTTCCATTTGGAGAAACCGCCATCGACCAGCGCGCCACCTATTGGAACTCCCGCTACACCTTCTCGGGGAAGGAAAAAGACGAGGAGACGGGCTACGGCTACTTCGGCGCGCGGTACTACGATAGCGACCTGAGTATCTGGCTGAGCGTGGATCCGTTGGCAAGTAAGTATCCGGGATGGAGCCCGTATGTGTATTGTGCGAATAATCCGATCAAGTTGGTGGATCCGGATGGGAGGAGTTTTGGAGATTTTTATGACTTTGGAGGTAATTATTTGGGAACTGACGGCGAAAAAGACAATAAGGTATACTTGCTTAATGAAAATGATGTAAAGGATAAAATAACACCAAAGAATGCTAATGGTGTAGCAGGCAAGATAAAAGTCTCTACCACATATCAGGAATTAAATGAAGCGAATGAAGTATATAATAGAACAACAGGAAATGGTGGCAATAAGGAAGAATGCTCTGTGGTACTGGATGAAATTAATGTAATAAAAGGACCTCAAGGTGGCGATGTATCTAAAGGAGAAAAAGCCACCACTAGTTTTCCTTCTAATAAAGGAGAAAACAGAACTACGAGTATCCATTCGCATCCATTAGGAGAGTATAGCAATAATACATACTATGCACCGGAATCACTCTCTCTCAATGATAATGCTACTTTTAATAGTTATGGTCTTAATATCGTAGTAGGCAACAGTAAACCTAGAATAAATGCTTCAACAGGTAACAGCGAACGTGTTCCACAAGTTGTGTTTTATAATAGTAATTCAACTTCTTTGGGAAAAATGAATATAAGTGCTTTAAAAAATGTAATAGACAATGGAAAAAGTAGAAAAAGGTTCTAAACGAAAATCATTTAGCTCTATACCGATTTGGTTTGTTTTTTGCATTTTGTTTTTTACTCAAAAGGTTTTTAGCCAATGCTCAGGGATTCCTTGTGTTATTTTGGTTGATGGAAAAATTCCTGGCTATCAACATATTACAGACGCACACTTTGAGTATCAAGATAGCATAAAAGGTCTTGTAGAAATCCCAATACGACATATATATTCTAGCTTAATAGATATTGCTGATTCTAATTTAAATAAATTATTGCAATTAATTTCAGAAGATATTTATTATAAAAATATTACTTTGTCTTTTAATCTCACTGAATGTGTAGATCAACCATATTATAAAATTACACATAAATTACACTACACTTGTTCTTTTGCTTTAAATCACCTTCTTGAATCTAAAAATAATGTCATTAGCTTCTATAATATTGACAAAGAAAAAAGTAGCTATTTTTATTATTTTTATATGGGAGCGGCAATAGGACGTTCAACAAATGCGGACTCCTATGTAAAAGAGAAATATCGGGTGTTCTACAATCAATGAGGTAGGGCGTGCAGAAAGTAAACCCCTGAGTTCTTGTCGATTGCCGCGGGATCTTTGACACTCCACTCCACCTGGCGCATTTCGGAAGGTTTTTCGTTGTTGCTCAGGTAGGTTATCTGATAATGGCGGGCTATGGACGGATAACGCTCCACGGCTCTGCCCACCCTTGTCCTCGCAGAAATTCTTCTATGCCAAGACGATCAATAGTCTGTTTGCAAAGCCATTCCGCACCCACGTTCCGGGCATCCGTGTGTTCCGCGGTATCAAGTCTATATATTTTTCATTCTCTTTTTTGGTTTTGTTTTCATTCTGGTTGAACCGGTCGATGCCACCCTCGTCGATCATGCGTTGCCAAAATATTTCGGCAAAAGCGCGCACATCATGATAAGACTCCTTCAAACGATAATAGGGAGCATCTTGGGCGGTGGCGGGGTTGAATCGAAGTTGTACATTCACGTGCATGCCGCAAAAATACGGCAAGAAAATTTACCGAAAGTGTCCTACAAATCGAAAATGAGGTGGAATAGTACATCCATATATCTGTTTTTCAGCAAGTTGCGATTTCAAAGGATGGAAATATACCCGAAATTTTTATGAAAAATAATTTTCGGGGTGAAAGTTGGGCTAAATACTATCGCTCAGAATCGAATCAATGCGGCGCCCGAAGAGTATCCTCCTCCGAAAACAGTAATTCCCACTAAGTTACCCTTCTGAAACTCCTTTTCATTTTCCATCATGACGAGAAATGCGCTCGCTGAACCGGTATTACCGTAATTCCGAATATTGTTTAATGATTTGCTTTCGGGAAAATCCAACTGTTTGAGCACATTATTGATGATCCTCATATTGGCTTGATGCGCGATCACATAATCCAACTCTTTCAGGTCTACATTGCTTTTGGCAGTTACTTCATTCACAGCATCAATCATGTAGCGAGTCGCATTAGCAAAAACATCCTTGCCGTTTGGCATTGCAATCTTCCCGCTTTTGGGTTCAAGATAAACACCTTCCGGTCCTTTTCCTATATGCCCCAACCCGTGTGTTGCCACGTTTAAAATTTGAGGTTCATTTTCAGTTATTTGTGTTTTAGAGATAAACATGGCAATCGCCGCGTCGCCCCAGAGGTGTCCACTATTTGGATCACTCTCATCATTATAATAGGAGTTGTTTTCCGAACAGACAATTAACGCCTTGGTTGCTTTATGGGCTGCGAAATAACCTTCCACGATCTCGAGGGCGTTCACACATGAGGAACATGCCGAAGAGATCATTACCGAAACGGCATTCTCGATGCCGAAATCTCGTTGAATCGTATGCGCCAGTGTGCCCACTGTATCTTGCGGCGTGTAGCCCGCGCTGATGATGAGATCCACCTCGGAAATCGGATATGGCAACCGCTCCACCGCACGTGCCACTGCCTTGCGTCCCATAGTAAACGAATTGTCCCCTTCCCGCACACGCGCTCGCGTTTCAATACCCGTACGTTGGAAAATCCAATCACTCGTCAAACCGTTTACTTCTAAAAAATAGTCGTTGTGAACTCTAATTGGCGGGACATAATACCCCATCGCATTTATATACATCGTGTTATTTAATTTTCAAAGTTTAAAATTCAAAATTTAACAAAGCTAAAGCTTTCTACACCTTCAAGTCTGAAGAGACAATAATTATTCTCCCCCCCCCTCTTCACTATTTAACAGTCCATGCAAAATCGTTAACGTCTTGCGCTTTAAGGTTTCATTTTTATCGGGTCCGGGTTCATCGAAGACGCCACGGATGTAAGGAACATCAATTCCTCGTATCACAAAATGGGTGAAAATAGCCACTTGATCAATATTACTGAAATTAAAAACCCCCTTCTGCCTCCCCTCTTGCAGAATCGTCTTCAAGTGATCAATTTCAATCCGCTCCAATTTCCGACGGCATAACTCCACGCGAATCACATCCTTGAAAAAATCCGCACCCAACGAACCATTGCGCTGTACCACTTCCCGCATCACATTCATTCGCGTAACGATATAAGCCACAAATTTATCAATGGGATCCATCTCTTTTTCCATCACTTCCGATATCGTGCGAACCACACAATCAAGTTCTTCAGAAATGATGGCATCCAAGATTTCATTTTTATTCTTAAAATAAGTATAGAGTGTTCGCCGTCCTTTTTTTGACAATACGGCAATATCATTCATTGTCGTATTCTTCAAGCCATTAGATCCAAAAAGAACCTTCGCCGTATCTATAATTTTTTTCTTCGTGGTCGTCATCGTTGCACACTTTCAATAAAAACGTGCAAATATATCATTTTGGAAAAACAGCACTATTATCTGTGAAAAAAAATTACTCTCTGAATATCAGAAAATTACAATATAAAATTGTCATACCCTTTGTTTTAAGTGAAAAATATTGCACAAAAATCAGGAAAATGCGCAAAGAAGACAGGGTTCATTGTGGCATAATTGCAGCACTACTCCTTACTCCCTTTACACTTCTTTTGTACCGCTGTGATCAACGCTTTCCGTTCGTTTTTACTTATTCCTGCAAAATAAATGGCTATGGCACAGGAAAGGGTGCTGATAAGGAGAGTGGCTAAAAGCCGGTAAAACGATGTTTCGAAATAACAGACCGTAAGCACCGGCAAGATGGCGGAGAGCGTAGTCACGATAAGGATGGGAGCGACCACAAACTTGCAGTAGTCGCTGATGGACATGGCGAGTTGTTTATGGGCAAAGACCACTCGTATGATCTGGGCAATGAGAGAGAGTAGAATCGAAACGACCATGGTACTTTGCGGCGGGTAACCGGCTTTTAGGAAAAGATAACAAACGGGAATATTCAGTAGCAAAACCGTACCCGTACATAGTTCAAAAAACTTGACCCTGCCCGTCGCTTGGATCGAAGTCATGATAGGCAGTTGCAGCGATTCAATGATAGCGTTGATGACAACTAAACGCGAAAAAACAATGGCATACTCAGGCACGTCGGTCAACCAGATTTTCAATATCCCGGGCGCCTCCAAGAAGATCGGCAACGCTAAGAAAAGCAACAGGTAGTAGGAAAATTTGGAACTTTGAAACAGCAGCGTCAACATCCCCTTCCGTTCCCCGGCGGCATACGACTTAGTGAGCTGCGGCCTGACAGCGGTGAAAAAGTTGTTAGTGAACTGGTTGATGGCATTGAAAATTTGGTAGGAGATGCTACGAGCCGCATTGACCGCGGGACCAAAGACGATATTCAGCAAAACATTGACCCCGTGGTTTCGCAATGACACCGCCAAAACCCCATACATATTCCACCCCGAATAGCTCAACATTTCTTTGAAAAGCGCCTTATCCCAAGAAAACGAGTAATGGCACTCCTCAAATTTCCGGCTACAATAGATCGCGTGAATACCCGAATTTATGATGGCGACTACAAAGAGCAGGATGGCGTATGTGATCAGTTTATCGGCGGGAGAGATAACCAGGAGGTAAACGATGGCTAACTTCAAACTTGCCTCTAAGAGACTGATATAAGCGTAAAACTTCATCTTTTCCCGAGCAATGATAATCGCGCCGTATGGAATGGTGATTATAGAAATGATTGTGCTGGCAACGGAAAGATGGTAAACCCAATTGGCGGCGACTATCCGGTCGGCAGGAATGTTCATCTTATGGTTTAAGAACCAAAGTCCGATCGTTTCAGCCACAACCAGCAATATTGCCGAGAAAATAATGTACAGGTTGATGTTAGTAGTAAACGCCTTTTTAAGTTGCTCTTTATTATTCTGCCCTAATTCGATGGCAAAAAAGCGTTGCGACGCATTCGACATCGTGCCGTTGATGAAAGCCAACAGAATGACAAGACCTCCAACGACCGTAAGTATTCCATAATCAACCACGCCCAACGTACGGAAAACCACGCGGGTGGTATAGAAAGAGATCAGCATGATCAAAATCATCCTGAAATAAAGAAACATCGTGTTCTTGGCTATCCGGGATTTATTGATTTGCGACATGGCTGGGGTGGGATTGTTTTTTTTGCGGATTCATCAGGAATATGAAATAACAACATATCGCCATGAAGAAAGCGATAAAATCACTACCTATATAATACTCGAACATCGACTCCACGCCGATATTCAGCGCGACGATGATGACAAAGCAAAGCGTGACAACACTTCGATAACGACAAGCGTAGTAAAAAGGGAAGAACAGAAAAGCCAGAAGCGGAATCAAGCCCATCAGACCAAGATCCAACATTGTTTCAAGATATTGATTGTGTGCATTTTTTCGTTTCTCAAGCATCATTTCATTATCCGCTTGGCGATGCATCTCGCAGAGCGTTTCCCGTGCACTACCGGTACCGGTGCCAAAAACCGGCTTCTTCTTGATCATCTCGACAGACGATTCCCACAAATACATGCGCTGCCCGATGGAACTGTTGTCATCTTCTTCCCAAGCTATGCCTCTTTCAAATCGATCGAACTTACTGCCTATCAACAAGTCGAAAACGGCATAACTGGATAGCGAAACGATAAGAAAAACCAAAAAAACACGTGCTTTCACATGATTCTTTTGCAGATAAACAACACCCGTAATCAATCCAAGGCACAACACATATCCCGTGATAAATTTTTGAGAAAAGAGTAAGGCAAGGATAAAAGCTATGATGTAAAAAATCCTTCCCCGCCATCTTCTACAAACGAAAACCCCCAACGCAAGCACCACGGCCGTAGCCGAAAGGATACCGGCTCTTGATTGCAGCATCAATATAAAAGAGAAAAATAGCGGCAGGGTGAAAAGTAGGAAGTAATAGTATTTTTTATTGTTAATGGGAGCGATAAATGTGAAATAAAAAGAGAGCATCAGCGCAGTACAGCTATACATGGAGCAATATGACGGATGGGTGAAATGAGAGAGCCATTTGTAGGTGAAGTACATCATGCTGCCGGTGGCAGAATATTCAAAAATCGAAATAATTAAATTAACGAGAATCATGCAGAAAGCAGAACAGATATACAAGAAAAAAAGCTGCTTGACCCGTTTTTCGGTGAAATAGTTTGTATCTGCGGTGAAGAAGATGAGCGGCGCGATCAGGAACCATATTTTCTTCACCAAGGCTATCGCCGAGGTTTTCATATCAGGGGCATAAAAAAAACCTACAGCATAAAAGAACAACAACGCAATACCAACAATTGTGATGATCCTTTCAGGAATCGTGTCAATCCGTTGAAGGCGAGCACGAAAATTCCCTTCGGAGAGCCAAACGCCCAACAATACAACACCTAATAGCGGCGTGAAATAAGGTATGCTAAAAGGTATGGATATGACAAAAATTGCCAATAAATAGTATGTGATTTTAGAAAATACAGAAACAGACATTTTGATTTTTTGCGAATCCTTTAAAATAAGCGGCAAAAATAAAAATATTTCAGGTCTATTCGCATTAAAGTTCAGACTCGTTTTCACGCACTATTACTTGTTGGGGGAATGGTTACAGACTGGTTAACTATTTTTCCGACAAAAAACAGGTGCTAACAGCCATTGTCAAGCCTCCAAATAGTCCTTCGTATGTTTTATTGGGACTTAATTGCGTAAATATTTTGGTTTTTCCCAATAAATGCCCTGCGATTTGGCTAAAAGCATCAAATGTGCAAACCGCAAATAAAGTATATAATAATATTGGCTGAGGTAAACTGTTGAAAAAGTAAAAAATTGATGGAAATCAACACGTAAGTAAAAAGGATTGGGTAAAAAACATGCTTTTTTTTCGCAAAAACACAAAATGAAAAAACGGAGAATTTATTTCTCCGTTTTTTCGAAAAATAGGAATTTATGTGTCGCAATATTGCTAAAATCGCATACATAATCCAATACCTGTTTGTGTAAAACCAAAGTTTATTTGATAAGAAATCGGCGTATTGCTTATCTTTTTCAATGTGTAAATAGGTCCGTTCGGATTATCAAACGTCTTGTATTTAACATTTTCATTTTCAATTTCTTGAACCAAGGCCTGGATATCATCTCCATTTTTTAATATAATAACATCCTGTGCAAATATTATAGCATGACTTGCGAGACAGATTGCTATCGCTATAACTTTCTTTAAATTTTGTCTGACTTTGTACATAAAACAAAAAATAGTTTACGAAAAATATAGTCGGTTCAAGTTATTTGTAGTTAATAAATTGCCGTTGGGTTTCGTTATTTCAACGACTTATACAACAGCTCGCCTGTTCCAATCCGGTATCCTTCTGATTTGAAGATCACTTTGCCGTTGGGTTCGATGATATAAACTGCCGGGTAGTTGTCTTTAAATTCGAGTTGGTTGGTACTTTTAAAGATGTTGTTCATCCAAGCAGATTCCTGATCAACGAATATGGTGGCTGTTTTTGGCAGGTTCCATTTTTGAGGATTGAATGAGGAGGTCTCTTTTTCTGAAGGGATTACAAAAAGCATATTGCCGCCCCATTTGTCGAATTGCTGTTTGTACTCTCCAATGTCTCTTAATAGATGCGTGGTAGGTTCGCGGCTGGGATCGATGAAGCAAACGATTAAAGCTTTTCCATTCGTTAAGTCGCTGATATTCTTCTGTGTCCCATTCAGATCCAACTGATAATTCATGTCGATTGAGCCATAGTTCATGTCGCGCGGTTCTAATGGACGAGGAGTGACGTCTTTCGTAACGGTTTGATATGCTGCGATATTGAAAAATTCTAAACGAGATAATACATCACCATCGAAATAGCGGTTGCCCAAGGTGAGTAAATAGTATCCCGGTTCTAATTCCAGCGTGACAGGAAAGCTGGACATTTCTTCATCATATCTATATTCAAACGTCTTGAAATCTCCGTTTTCTTCTTTTGCGATTGTGTATTGGTAGCCATATTTCGGCGCGGTTTCCATATCGCCTTTATACGTGAGGACGAGTGTTCCCACCGCACCTTTCACTTGCTCTTCGCGAATTGGGTACTTATTCCATTCGCCGTTTTCATAAGCGTATAACTGACCTGTAGCCAAATCTTTGTAGGACGGAATATTCAAACTGCGGCAAGCTGCGACAAAGAAAATGTCGATGGAACGTTGGTCGGCACGGCGCAATTCGAAAACACCGCGGGGAGTGACCGGGCAGTTATGATAATTACCGTCTTCGTCAACGATGATGTTGTTTTCGATCCAGTCCATGACAGCGGCAGGTGTAATGTCATTGTTTAACACATTAGGCATTTTGTCTGCTAAGTAATTACGCCACGGACGAATGCCTTCGTTGGCGATTCGCGGTGAGATAATACCTTTTAAATAAACCTCCTTCGGGTAATTGGCGGGATCAAATAAGGTGACATGTTGTTGCAAGATAGCGGCATTTCCGTCGCGGTGATCCTTATCGGACATCGAAGCGAAAAACTCATTCAGAAGCAATGCCTCATTTTTTTCAGCAAAAAGGTTCATCAATTTGATCACTTCAGCATAATTGCCTTCGCTCTTCTTGATGATGGCCCAGATCTGATCGGATGTGAGATTGTCATTTTTGATGGAACGGGCTTGCTCCTCAGTCATAAATGTTGCCAGATAAGCATTGCGTAAAGAATCTTCGTACTGTTTCCGTTTGTCGGTCAGTTCTATTTTTTCTTTCGTGGCTTTACTTGTCACGGCTTTCGCTGCGGGCGGATTCATATCGTAATCAACACTATAGTCATGGTGTTTTTGATTTGCGGGATCGATCGTGAGCGTTAAGCCATCTTGTTCACGTACTTTGATTTGGTCGTATGCGTAATATCCATCTTTAAACGCCCAGATGAGCAGGTCGCCGTAGCCGGTGGTCAACCTTGCTTTTCCCTCATTATTGGTGTGTTGCGTGGCAATTGTGAAAAATTCAGCATGGTTATATAGTTTGAACTTCACAGTCGCGTCTGCGATAGGGTTGTTTTCCCCGTCCACTACGGTAATTTCTATCTTCTTGTTTTCCGTGTAGTTAGGGAGCATGTTAACGGTTGAGAAGAGATCGGTTTGGTAGTTAACCTCCTCTTTGCCGTGGTATTTTCCGTAAGCGTTGGAGTGTACCATCATCGTACGTGTCGCGGGAATGTCAAACCATCCCATATTCAATTCGGCATCCGGTTCGCAAGCGCCGAGGTAGTACCATTGACCGTCCACCCAAACTTCTACCCAAGCGTGGTTGTTGTCGGTGTGTGCCCAGCGCGGCGTGTAACATTGTCTTGCAGGAATACCTACCGAGCGCATCGCCGTAACGGTAAATGTGGATTCTTCGCCACAACGACCGAAACCGGTACGGATCGTAGCCAACGGCGCCGATGTTCTGCCATCCGATGGACGGTACGTCACTTTTTCATGACACCAATGGTTCACTTCCAATGCGGCGTCATACATACTCATATCTTTGACGCGGTCTTTCAACTCTTCAAAGAAAACCATTCTGCCCGAATCCAAATTCTCGTTGTTTACACGGTAAACCAGAACAAAATGTCTGAAAATATCTTCGGGAATCGTTTTGCCCCAAGTGAAATAATCGCGCGCTTTGAAGCTGTATCTGACTTGATTTAAGAAAAAATTGCCGTCATAGTCGCCTAAATCGCTTAAAGGCATGTAAGCATACAAGAATTCCAATGCCTCTTGTTCTTCCGTAGTCAGTTTGCCGAGTTCGAACAACTCGTTGTTGCGCGGTGCGGCGATTTCCTTGCGTTTGAGGTAATCTTCATGTACCTCCTGACGGATTTTCGCATCCGAGATAAAATGAATCTCTTTGTCATTCTTGCACGAATATATTGTCGAAAATCCGATAATAAAAAGTGCTAAAAGGGTAATTTTTCTTTTCATAATTGACTGTTTTTTTGATTAATATTCTTTGCTGTTTTTATTATTAAGTATTCAGTACCTTTTTTCGTCTTCTCTTTTTTTGTTATAAAGTGCGCCAAGGATTTCGCAAAGGTTCTACCAAGCCATCATCCCTAACGATAAGAAACAACTCATAACTCATAATTCATAACTCTAAAATCCCCCCTTGTTTCCACAATCCGGTAGCCGATTTTCTCCATGCTTTTTTTCAGTCCGGCAAGAGATTCGGCGGCTTCCAATCCGGTGGCTATCTTATTGTCATAGATCATATATTTTTTACGAACATCTAACGGCGAGAGGTTGGGCATGATCACGTTTGCACCGGCTAAAATCCCCCGTTCCCTTCCATCGGTTTCGGCCGTTCCCAGCGCTGTGGTCGAAGGCAGGAGAGCGTGAGGCAACATCAGTCGTAGCAGTCCGAGCATGAACAGTGTTAGCGGAACGCTTCCCGCCTGTTGATCGGCAAACGGCGTTTCGTGATGCGGAATGAACGGCCCGATTCCCACCATTTGCGGTTGCATCTCGTGGATGAAAAGCATGTCTTCGGCTAACAGCTCCGGCGTTTGGAAAGGCGTTCCCACCATGAAACCGGTGCCGAATTGATAGCCTAACCGTTTCAGATCCCGCAGACTTCGCTTCCGTTCCTCGCTCGACATGCTGGCAGGATGTAACTGGCTGTAATGAGATTCGTTAGCCGTTTCATGACGGAGAAGATAACGGTCGGCACCCGCTTCCCGCAACATTTTATAGCTCTCGTAACTCTTCTCGCCAAGCGACAAAGTGACTGCGTTTTCGGGATATTTCTCTTTGATGCTATGGACAATATCGACCAATAGCTCATCGGTATAATAGGTGTCTTCGCCGCCTTGCAGGACAAAAGTTTTAAAGCCCAGCTCATCGCCAATTTGGCAACAGGCGAGAATCTCCTCTTTCGTCAAGCGGTATCGTTCCGCATTTTTATTGCCTGCCCGGATGCCGCAATAGAGACAGTTTCGTTTGCAATAACTGGAAATCTCGATCAGTCCTCGTATGTAAACATCATTGCCATAAACCTTTTGGCGAACGATCGCGGCTCTTTGAAAAAGATAGTCACTGCTCTCTTCGTTGAAATTAGCAATCAACTGAACAAACTCCTCTTTGGAAAGTGCTTTTTCGGTTTCTAACTTATTGATAAGGTTTTTCATATTATATCTTCTCCTTTAAAAGGCAAATTTTTAAAATCCTCCAATTGCCGCATAAACCACAAATTTCGTGAACTCCAACTTACTTCCCCGCCTAATTTGGCAGCAAGATCTTTGCTTAATTGTTCAACTACAGATTTTCCCCATGAAAACTCTTTTTGTTTTTGTAAAATCAATTCCCCGATATTCCAATACAAGTGATTGGAGATGTTTTGCACAGACTGAACTGCTGCAATACGATGCGACTGGATGGTTGCGATAATCTCATTAAAAAATAAATCGTAATCCTCTTTTTCCATTTTTAATCTTGATCTTATTTTACAAAAATTCCTCTATAATCTCCCTTAACGTTAAATACGTTGCCATTTAGCCATAGTTTTCCTAAATCTGTTACGTAAACATTATTTCCGGAAACAAAAAAGGAAGAGGTCTGCCCCAACCCCGCATTTTCCAGATAAAATCTCCTCATATTCATAACTCATAACTCTCAATTCTCAAATAATCTCTCCACTGCCAAGGCACAATTTCATATCGGTATCGTAAACCACGCCGAATTGTCCGGAGGCGATGCCTTGTATCTTCTCATCCGATTCGATACGGTAAATATCCCCGATTTTTGTAAGGATACCTTTGGTGAAATCGGGCGTGTGTCTGATTTTGAAAGTGATCTCCTGACGGTCGAAATCGCCCCATATATTCTCCGAAATGTATTGAAAACCTGTTAAATTGACCACTTTCCCGTATTGTGTCTGCGGGTCATAGCCGCAAGAGGCGTAGATGACATTCTCTTCAATATCTTTTTTCACCACAAACCACGGTCCTCCGCTCAGCCCCAAGCCTTTTCGCTGTCCGATGGTGTGAAACCAAAATCCGTTATGCTCGCCCAATATCTTGCCGGTTTCAAAATCGACAATTTTGCCTTTTTTAACACCAAGATAGCGTTTTATGAAATCGTTGTAGTGAATTTTGCCTAAGAAGCAGATCCCTTGACTATCCTTTCTCGCGGCGCTGGGCAGCTGTGCGGCGGTGGCAATCTCCCGCACTTCACTCTTGAGCAGATGCCCGATGGGGAACATCAGCTTCGAGAGTTGCATGTAGTTGATCTGTCCAAGGAAATAGGTCTGATCTTTCACCTTGTCTTTGGCTGTGGAAAGGAACACTTTGCCATCAATCTCCGTAGTGGTCGCATAGTGTCCGGTGGAAATTTTGTCGAACTCTTTTCCCCACTTCTCCTCAAAGCAGCCGAACTTGATCATCTTATTGCACATCATATCCGGATTGGGCGTTAGTCCGCGCCTCACCGCCTCGATGGTGTAGCTGATCACATTCTCCCAATACTCATTCTGAAGGTTGACAACCTCCATTTCCAAACCATACTTCTTGGCTAAGAAGGAGGCAATGTAAAGATCGTCTTCGGTAGTGCATTGCACATTCCCCTCCTCGTCTTCCATGCCGATCTTAATATAAAAAATCACCGGTTTGTAGCCCTGTTCCACCAAATTGTGTACCGCTACCGAACTATCAACACCCCCGGAAGTCAATGCCGCCACTCTCATATCGTTACTTATTTTTTGCGGCGCAAACTTACATAAAAAAGGGAGAAAATGAAAATTGAATCCCCCGAACGCATCTATGTAAGCAAAAACAGAGCTGTAGAATTTGAAGAATGGATCATGAATAGCGGACGAAAAAACAGCTAAAAACAAAAGCAATCGGCACAATTCGCAGGATAGAGAATTTCTGTAACTCTATACCGTAATCTCATCCTTTTCCAAACGATGATTTTTTTTCAAAGAGAGTATAATCACTTAATTTTTTTTTTTAATTTTGCGTGTTGAAGAAACAGCAGAGGATTAGCACATATTTACAATAACCATAATACAGATTATATGAGTAATAACAGCAACTCGACTGTCGATGCGATACTCCACATTGCATCAGCGTATAGTAAAGAAATCATGAATGATAGTATTTACCCTGCACATATATTAAAAGCATTGTTACATAAAGATATCGGACTAATATCTTTCATTGAACAAGATTTAGATAAAGACTACTATTATCTGAGAGATTGGGCAGATATGCAGATGCTTTCCTATCCAAAAATCACCCGGTCGGTGAGTGATCCGGAGTTGTCGTCGGATGCATTGGCAACGCTCTCGGAAGCGGATGATTTCCGCCTTAAATTAGAAGATGACGAGATCACTCCTATTCACATATTATTAGCTCTTGTTACTCCCGGCGTTGGCTTTACTTTCGAACAGCTGAAGACCTTTCCGCTCACCGCAGATGAAATTTTATCGCAGATAAATCGCACCGTAAGCACTCCGCAACCCGGAAAACCGGCCTCTTCAGGTGGTAGCTCCTCCAAGAAAAACAGCGCGATCTCCAAATATACTATCAATAAGAATGAAAAGTTGCAAGATGAGAATCAATGGGAGATTGTAGGCTTTGAGAAAGAGTTGCAGATTATGTTCGAAACATTCGGCAGGAAAAATAAATCGAATGTATTGCTTGTAGGAGAATCGGGCGTGGGAAAAACAGCGCTGATCAATGCTTTTGTGCAACGTATCAATAAAGGAGAGGTTCCGGTTTTCCTCGAAGATATCACCGTCTATGAAGTGGATCTCACCGCCATCTCCTCGGAAGCTAACTACAAAGGAGAAGTGGAAGATCGGATGAAAAAGTTGCTGTCCGAACTCGCTGAAAATAGCCGGAATATTCTTGTCATAGAGAATATTGACAAGGTTTTTGACAAAAATTCCATTCTTAGCGGGGTCTCCAATCTTCTGAAAAAAGAGTTAGGTCAGAATCAGATCAAATTAATAGGAAGCTGTTCCGTAGAAGGTTTTACTAAAAGTATAGAGACCGACAAAGAGTTTGTGGGGAAAGTTGAAAAATTAGCTATCGATGAACCGACCATCGCAATGACCGCCCGGATTATCAAAGGCATTAAGCCCCACTTCGAGAATCATCACCAGATTACACTCTCCGACGAGGTTACCATGGAGGCGATTCGCTTAGCCAAACGATTTATGGCGGAAAGAAGCCTCCCCGATACCGCTTTGGATTTGATTGATAAAACATTGGCTCATATCCAAACGATGAACAATAGTTCGGAAAAAGAGATCGACTTGCTGAAATCCAAATTAGATACCATCAAAAAGAGAAAAAACGAAGGAGAAAATATTGAATATGACCTCACCTGGCTGCACCATGAAGTGCTCCATCGTTTAAGTTTTCTTCTTACTTCCTGCTTAGATGAGTCGATAGATTTCTCATCTTTGAAAACAGACGAGGAGAAAATCAGCTATCTGGAGGAGATCATCGGGAAATTAGGCGAGCTTTCGCACAGTAAAAAATCAGAAGTTGACGTTCCCGATTTATCGTTGATTATTGCACAACAAACCGGTATTCCGATTGGGAAGGTGCAGAGTAAAGAGCGTGACAAATTGATCAATGCGGAGAATATTATCAAAGAACGCGTTGTGGGTCAGGATCATGCGATCAAAACGGTGTTAGAAGCCATTTATGAATCTCGTTCGGGATTGAATAAAAAAGGACAACCGATAGCATCGGTATTCTTCTTAGGGCCTACCGGAACCGGTAAAACCGAGTTAACCAAATCGTTAGCCGAGTTTCTTTTCCAAGATGAATCGGCAATCATCCGTTTCGACATGTCGGAGTTTATGGAATCACACTCCGTGGCAACCATGACCGGCGCTCCCGCAGGATATGTCGGATATGAGGAGGGTGGACTTTTAGTGAACAAGATCCGCCAGAAACCATACTCTATCGTTCTGTTTGATGAAATTGAGAAAGCACACCCCGACGTATTCAATATCTTCTTGCAATTGATGGATGAAGGACGTATTCACGATAAATTGAATCGCGTGGGAGATTTCTCCAATGCCTTGATTGTCTTCACCTCCAATGTGGGTAGCGATTATGTCTTCAAATCTTTTGAAGCAGGAGTTGTTCCATCTTCTAATGAGTTGAAACAAATTATGATAGAGCGGAAATTTAAGCCGGAGTTCTTGGGCCGTCTCACTGAAATCATCCCATTCTCTCCCATTACGAAAGAGATTGTACTGATGATTTTCGATATTCATCTTAAAAATCTTCAAAAAACGATGGATGAGATGAAAATCAAGTTGACTATACCGGCGGATGTGCGCGAACATCTGGCACTTTCTGAATTTTCTCCGGAGTTAGGCGCGCGACCCATTTTAGGAATTATCCGGAATCAACTGCGCCGACCGCTTTCCAAAAAGATCATCTCCGGTGAAATCAAAAAAGGCGATCATGTTGAACTGCTACTGAATAATGGTGAATTGGTGTGGAAAAGCTAATACAATGGTTAAAAAGTAAAATCAGATCTTTATTTAAAAAAGATAGAATTGAAAATAAATATGTATCATTAAAATCTCAAAAAATGTTAAAAGAAAATTTTATTTCACACGCAGAAGATGAAGAATCAAATGCTAAAGTCAGTTTGATAGACAATAACAAATCTATTATCTGCGACCAGTACACTTCTGATGCAGAAGTTGGAAATCCCGAACTATTCGAAGGTGGAGATACCATAAAAGATGTATTCGACCACTTCAAGCCCAATGTGGAAGTTTCCTTTACCGATGAAGAGGGTGGTAGTGTGAACGAGACGCTCCATTTCAACTCGATTAAAGATTTCGAAGCCAATGGCGGCAGAGGAAATTTAGTTTCTAACAGCGCGTTTTTGTCGGATATCAAGATGAAAGCGGATATCAATACGAAAGTTCGTAAACAGATCGAGCAGAATAAAAAGTTAAGAGATATTCTCAAAGATGAAAAGAGCCGGGATGAGTTCAAGGCAATGATTGAGATTATGTTGGAAGAATTAAATAACAGTAAATAACCTTTAAGAGATATAATCATGGCAGATCCTAAATTACAACAAGATAAAGCGCAATCACCGGAGGGCGAAGTTAAACAACAGGTTCAACAACAGGTGAGCAAAGACATGGCCAATCTTTTAGCGGATTTTGGCGGATTCTTTGCCGTAAAAGGAATTATTCCGGACGCGGAAGATATGAATCCCGCAAAAAAAGCGGCTAAAAATATCTTCCTGACTGAAGCTCGTTTTAAAGATAAAAGAACTCGTCTGCAAGATGAGCTGAAAGGTTGGTTGGAAATTCTTAACCAGAATAAAAACAGCGCGACAGAGTATGCCGATCTTTGCAAAGAGAATGAGAAGAAATACCAAGGGCTTTTAAAACAAGGTATTACCGACGCATTGGAAGCAACCCGCAATCTGGAAATTTCCTATCGCACCTTAGACACATTCTATCGGAATGCAAACAGTGACAAGTTGAAAAATCTGAAAATTGTCAATGTGAACAAAGAAGATCTGGAAGATAGCGAATCTGAATTTTCCGGCACCATTGACCATTTGCTTAAAAATGCTTTCGACCGCTTGAGTTTGAAAGATAGCTACAGCCTCTTGGTTATTCCGGGGTACAATTTTAAAGATAAACCGACTTTGCTGAAATGGGCTAAAATTGCTTTCAAATATAAAGTGTTATTGATCACCGACCACGCAAACGAGTACTCTTTCGATGACCTGAAAGAGAACACGCAAGATTACAGAGATAGCGATCAGGCATTGCAAAATGTGGTGATGACCGCAAACTGGGTAGTAGGTAGAGAGACCGAGAAATTATCATTCGTAGAAGAAGATGATCCAGCATTCTATATCCCACCTTCCGCAGCTCTGGCCGGCAAATTATATGATGAAACAGCCAATATGGCACAAGGCTCCGGTGGTAAAAAATATGGAACACTCAATGAAGTGAAGGGCGTGAAATTAGATCTGTTGAAATCTGAAATCGCGGCGTTGATGGACAATCAGGTTATTCCGATGGTGTATTCCGAAGGGCGTGTTATGGCATTCAATAATAATACATTATATAATGGAGACAATGACGCGATGAAGGAGTATCCGATTGTTCGCGTATTCGATTGGATCAAAAAAGTATTGATGAATTATGTTCATGAAGTAGCTTTAGAAAACTGGGATCCCTACAACTCCCCGGATAATCTGAAAGCTAAAATTCAAAGCTTCCTGAGTAATTACTCCGGCTATGGAAATCTTTTCCAGAAATATGATATTAAAGAGCCTAAGCAAGATCCTGTTACAAAAAGGATTACTGTGGACTTGGACTTAACTCCCTATTATGCTGCAAAGAATTTCGTAATCAAATTAGCGGCAGATAAAAAAACAAAAGAGTGTGAATCGGAATAAAAATAGACACATGTAGTATTCATTAAATTACAAACTTAAACAAACAAAATTATGGCAACAACACCAGTAACATTAAAAGTTGACGGCTTCAAAGAACGCGAAGTATTAGGATTCAACTATTCCTTTGAACAAGCTACCGACCAGGAAGGACAAATGTCCGGTATTCCACGCGGTGGAAAAATCACAATTCGTTGTAAAGCGTACAACGATGGCAATCCGGATCTTTTGAAATGGATGCTCTCTCCTTACTTACACAAAGATGGAGAAATTATTTTCAACGACACCATCAAAGGTGAGAAAATGAAAAGCATCGCTTTCAAAAAAGGATATTGCGTTAACTTCACCGAAAGTTGGGAAGACAATGAAGGTCATACGGAAGAGATCGAAATCTCTTGCCAAGAGATCGCTTGTGGTCCTGTTAAATTTGAAAACGCATGGAAGTAATCTGACAAATCCTATTGGATGAGCACTTTATGGAATGAGGAGTTCTTCGGATCGTTCCTCATTCCATTTCTTTCTTAAATAAAGTAAATGTAATAAATAGTAAGAATTATGGCACTCAAGGCAACATTTGAAATCGAAGGCAGCAATGTAGAGTATGATGTGATAGAATGTGAATACGAGTTTACGCAAGAGATTGATTCAAACGGAAGACCTTCCGAAAGTCCGAAGGGAGGATTAATCAATATCACTATCGTTGCTCCCGATGACACAGACCTGATTTTTCACGAATGGATGAGAGACAAGTTTGCCTCTAAAGATGGAGTCATCACTTTCATCGTAAACAATAATCATGTAGACTCAACCCGGTGTTTCGGATTTCGAGATGCCTATTGTGTCGGGCTTTCTGAAAATTTCAATAAAGAAACCGATTCCCAGATGATTATGAAACTCACTATTTCAGCGGGAGTTATTAAATTTGGAGATAACTGCGAATTTCATCTCTTCTGATAAAAAGGATCTATTTATATTATTAAAAAAAATACCATGGCGGTTTTAACAGAATTAGTAGAAGTTAAAATTAACGGAGAACTATATGAAGACTACGAAGTCTTAGAGCTTCAGTTAATTCAGGAATTTCTAAAACCCAATGAACTCCGTTTTTCAATGCGAAAAAAGAGTTTGATAAAAAGCAAAGATGATGTCACCTTTTCACTGTCGGATAAGATGTTAGAAGCTACAGTTGACTGCAAGATAGTGACTATGCGCCGTGATCAGGATGAAAATATCTGCAAAGAAGAACTTACTTTCAGCGGGATTATTTTCAATGTCTCTTTCGAAGGAATAGTCTATAAAATCACCGCCTATAGCCCGGATTATCTTCTTATAGATAGCCCCCATTGCTATTCATACGAGAAAAAAACATTGAAAGATATTGTAACCGATGCTATTTCGGCATACTCTGATCTTAAAGTTGAAATATCTCCGCGAGAGACCACCAAGATTCCATACGTTGTCCAATATAATGAAACGACATACGACTTCCTTTCCCGCTTAGCACAACGCTATGGCGAATATTTCTACTTTTCGGATGGCAAGATGATCTTCGGAAAAGCGGTAAATCCCACTACGTTAGAACTTGAACAAGATCATGATGTAACCGGATTTGAATACGAACTTCAAATGCGGCATCCCCATTTCATGCATGGGGAGCATAACTATATAGACTACAGAGTTCCCTTTGAATCCGCGGCAGATCACAACAAAGAGAAAGCAGACAAAATGAATGAAATAGCTTTTAAACATTCTAAATCTGCTTACAAGAAAAAAACGCTCCGCTATCTTCACAGTAGTACCGCTGAAGACAATGACGTTGAGCAGCTCAAAAATTCCGTATCCGTCGAAGGATTGGGTGCGAAAATGCAAATGATGGTTTGCAAAATAAGCACTACCCGCGCAGACATTGCCTTGGGTAGTAAAATCACGATGAATGACAGTTATGAAACCGATAGCGGAGACGAAGACACCTCTCATGAAGAGATGTTAGTCACCCGGATCGAGCACCATGTCTCTTTGCTCGGACATTACGAGAACAATATCGTTGCTCTATCCGGCACGTGCGATTATCCTCCCTACACTAACTCGGATCTCTATCCGGTTATGGATGCGCAACGCGCTATCGTTAAAGATAATAAAGATCCAAGAAAATTAGGACGCATTCGTGTTCAGTTTTCTTGGCAAGAGATCTGGGCTGAGGATATGATCTCTCCCTGGATCCGCATGACACACCCCTACGGGGGAGATAATAAAGGACACTACTTCATCCCCGAAATTGATGAAGAGGTGATGGTGGGTTTTGAAAATGGAAATGGTGAAAAACCTTACATCATCGGAACGCTTTATCACGGGAAGCAAAATCCTGGAAGTAATTGGTATAATGATGATAACAACATCAAAGGTATCCGGACGCGAAGCGGTCACACGATTGAGATCAATGATGCGGATGATGGCGGATTTATCAGAATCTATGACAATGATAAGGAGAACTACATTCTCACTTTCTCTACCGATGACAAATTGATTCGCTTGCAATCGACCGGAAATATAGAGTTGCTTGCCGAGAAGGATATTATTCTCGAAGCGAAAGAGAATATCAGCATGAAAGCGAAAAAAGATTTCACGCGCGAGACAGGCGAAAATGTGAAAGAGACGGCGGGTAAGAATTTGGATATTGATGTGAAAGAGAATATCACGGAGACGGCGGGCAAGAATTTGGATGTATCTGTCGGCCAGAAACATTCACATTCGGTGAATAAAGATTCGTCGATCTCTGTCGGCAGCAATATGGAAATCGCGGCGGCCAAGAAATTCACCGTCGAAGCGACCGATATTGTGCAGGATGCCAACTCAAAAGTTCAAATTGTAGCCGGTGCCACTTTTGAACAGAAAGCAAATGCCACTATGAAAATTGATGGCGGCGCGATGTTAGATATAGCTGGAAAAATGATCAAATTAAGTTAATTCATGGCAAATTTCGTCTGCAATAGTGCAACTATAAAATGCAGTTTCGGCATGGCGCCATCCACCTTTATGGTTTTACCGGACAAGATGGTTTTGGTGGCGGGGAGTATGCCTATGGCCAACATTATGGATATGAAACCCATGGTGAACATTTTGCCTTTCGGGATGTGCAAATCCATGGCTAATCCGCAAGTTGCGGCGGCCACAGCGGCGGCGTTCGGCGTGTTGACCCCGATGCCGTGCATCCCAAATACCGTTGCTCCGTGGGCTCCCGGCGCTCCTACCGTACTGCTGAAAAATATGCCGGCACTGCTGGATAATTGCAAACTTACCTGCCTCTGGGGTGGAATGATTGATTTTATTACTACCGGGAAAACTTGCGCCGAAGGTGCCGGTACTGTCAACTCCCGAGGCCATCAATTTAATGCCAAAAGTTTTGGAGGAGGTGCTTTTGAAATTGAATTTGGATTCTGATCAAAAGGAATCTGAATCCCTGTCTATTGTTCAACAGGGAGTTATAAAGAAATTATCTATATAATTTAATAGTCTGTTATAATGCATTTTTACTATCCCATATCTTCTATTCATTCCACTGACGACTATTTTCGAGCGCATCCTATCGGGGGAACTTATCCTCTCGGTAGATCCGGAACCTGGCATGGCGGCGCTCATCTCGAAGGAGATGAGATGGTTCGCTCTATTTCCGATGGAGAGATAATAGCCTATCGCTTTGACAATGAATATCTTTCCGCTCCTAAAACCACCAATGATCCGCGCCCGACATACTACTCGCGAAATTTCATCTTACTAAAACATCATTTCTCCTATTCTGATAAAAACAACCCATTAGACCAGAAAGAGTTTATCTTCTATTCGCTTTATATGCACCTGCTTCCAATTTCGGAAATCGTTAGACAGAAGAGAACAATTCCCTCATTTTTCCAATCCCCGGATCATGCGGATAGATGGGATGAAGCCCGTTTCCCTTTAAACGGTATCGGCAATTGCAATATTAAAATCCCCGCCGGAACCGAATTGGGCTATACCGGTTTCTGTGGCGTAAATAAAATAGCAAACTACAAAGTGTGCCATTTTGAAATATTCTCTTTCGATATCAATACCATTCACAATCTACTATCCGCCAACATCAAATACGACACTCTTTTAAAAAGCCATATCCAGCTTCTAAAACCCGCCGCTTTGCAACAGTATCCTCCACGCAAAATCAAAGGGAGCTGGTCGGTGCAGGTTTTAGAACAGAAAAATGGCTTTTCAAAGATAAAAATTGTTAAAAAGAAACGGGTCATCTTCAAAAAGGATATCATCTTTGATGCCCAAACCAATAGTTATGCTGTTCCGGAAACTGCTTTCAAACGAGTGAATAACAAGTTCGATGGAATGCTTTGGAATAATAACCGATTGCAACTTCAGGAAGAGCTCCCCAAAGATGGCTCCAATCGGGAACGCCTTTTGCTTTGGATTGATTACAAGGATCATCCCTCCTCTTTCTGGATTGATTCCCATTTGTTGATGCACCGGAAAAAAGACCCGAAAGACAATACGATCGAGCTGCCGAAAAGAGTTCTGGAGCAGATGTTTAGCTCTGTGGAAAATCATATTGACAAAAAATTCAATTTTGCAGCAGGGTATATGATTCCCTTTCAAAGAAAAGCGGAGCAGGAAGACACGTTCTGGTATTTCATCAAATATCATGATCGTTGGTTGCGCATTAAAGAGAATGATGATCTCTTCCAAACCGTATCTTCTTGGGACTGGCATCGTTGGGGGTTTCATATCGTGGATCGTAATACAATAGATTGGTTCCCCGATCAATTTATCTATTCCGGGCATGAAGAGTTTCTCAAAAAATATATTGCCCAATTGCGCGATGAAGAGGGTTCACTATATAGTCAATATGTTGGTGGAGACCCTTTTAGTGCTGATGAGAAGATGAAGTTGATGATGAAAGATAGCACTATTGCCCGACAATTTATGGGTATGATTGCCACGCATTATACCGAATGGGCCGGAGAAGCGACCGCGAACTATTTCATCTCCGAATTGGATACTATTATTGAATTTTACGCCAAATATGAAGATCCGGAGATGAGAAAGACCATCTTGGATGCCAAAGAGCCTCACCTTGATTCGCTGCAAAAGAAATTTTTGGATTATGGATTTTGGGATCAGGTTCCGGAACTGAAGGGAAATTATCTTCCGTATCACTTTCATCCGGTCTATTTTGTAGAGCAGATGCAGCGAATGACACTTTATAAAAACGGAGATCTGGGAGAGGTTGTACGACAGATTAATCTTCGCTTGTCCGGATTTGGCGGTACCGCGCCTTCCGAATATTTCACCGATCGCACCGAACAGTGTGTAAGGCAATTCCAAAGGGATTACATGAAGATGGCACTGCCTACAGGCGTTGTTGACCTTGAAACATTGGCCGCCATGAAGACTTTCTCGAAAAAATACAGAGAACCGTTGGAAGCCTATACCTGCCGCTGCAATAAGTGCAACTCTTGGGGAAAAAGCCACGGCATACATCCCGCTTTGTTGTGGACGGTGAGCGCGTTGCGATTTTATATGGCTCAAAAGTTGGATAGTAAATTCAAAATCAATGAAATTATCGGCTTTCGCTGTCCGGATTATGAAAATGAGGGAAAACACTTCTCCCCGAAATATCAGGGAGGAGCTATTGCTCTGCACTTGAAGACATGGGGAAAAGAGATCTCCTCGCCCTCGGATTGGGATGAAATAGAGAGGAAACTACTCCCGCTTTCCGGCTGTAAATCTTCAAAAAATGAGCATTTTACAGAAGATGAGATTGTGCAGTACGCAATCAAAACACTCAATAACCGGAAGTGGATAGAAATAAGTATTCGCCATTTTGATCCGGATAGAGATGGCGAAAAAGAGTTTTGGGTTCATTTTGATAATGAAGCCTATTTTAAAGATAATTTGATTTAAAAAGGATAAGATATGGCAAATATTAAGGACATTATTAGAGCATTCTGGACGGCAAAACATGTGGGCAGCAAAGTGGGATATGTCGTTGATGAGGGCAAAAGGATAAAAGAAAAAATCACGCCTAAAAAGGAGTCGGAGGCCGAAATTGTCATCTCTGATTCTGACAGCTCCATTTCACCGGAGCCGGAAATAACTCTTACAACAGAGACGAAGCCGATTGCACCTGCCAAGCCGCAATCTCCGAAACCCTCCGCCCCGACTCCCCCGACGAGCAATATGCCGCCCCGATCGCCTCAGCCACCCACGCGGCCGCCGGTGACAAAATCCGCTCAACCGCCGGCGCCAAAAGTGAACATTAATCCGCCGGCACCAAAGATAAACACTAATCCGCCGACACCAAAAGTAAACACAAATCCATCGGCGCCAAAAGTAAATACTAATCCGCCGGTGCCAAAGATAAGCCCCGATCCGCCAGTGGTTTCCCAAGTGGCTCCTCTCCCCGAAGAGAGCTTGGCAACAACCTCCGAAATCAC
Source organism: Bacteroidales bacterium OttesenSCG-928-B11 (assembly GCA_030267125.1). Taxonomy (GTDB): domain Bacteria; phylum Bacteroidota; class Bacteroidia; order Bacteroidales; family WCHB1-69; genus JAGVVH01. Next base: position 39,716 of record JAJDJJ010000001.1, on the reverse strand, counting down.
GCCGGAAATAGCGGTAAAAAAACAACCCGAGATACCTGTGAAAGAGCAGGTTGAAGATTTGGCTATTCAGCCGCCACACTGCTCACCCATGATGAATGTTGCGGAGCTGAAGAAGCCCTATTCTAAGCCTGAAAATTCTTCACAAAACCGGCAATCTGTCCGAAAGCCATTGCCCAAACCGGAAGGAAAAAGAGAGATTGTCAACGCCAAACCCAAGCCGCCAGCGCCACAAGCTCCACCCAAAAAAGGATAAAGTAGATAAGCATGAGAAACAAGCACCCACTATTCTATTGTTTTTTGGATAAAATCTCTTAGAAAATTCCTTGAACTATGGGGAGATTCCCAAAAAAATTGTATTTTCGCAACGTGATGATGAATATCTAATTTTCTCATTTACAAGCGATTTATAGAATAAAAGTCAAGATAAGAATCGGTAATTATTATACCATCGAATAAATTATATAGTAACCAATTAAAAATCAGAACTATGGCAGAAGAGTTTTATGTTAGAATACGCTATAAGAATAAAACCGTCAAGTACAAATTAGATGATCCGAATAAAAATCTGGGACTACTGATGGATAATTTGAAAATGAGTAGAGATAAGGATGGCAATCCGCATTTTGATCTTCCTAATGTGGACAGTGACGGCGTTATCGTAGAATATTTCTTTGGCAAGAAAGATGAGAACGGGAATGACATCATTTTACATCCCAAAATTGGAAAAACGGAACAGTGTCTACGCGATTATAACGTCAAAACAGGAGAGACATTGGACGTAATCATGGATCCTGTTGCAGGCTAAGAAAGGAGGATATATGGCACGAGAAATAGATGAATACAGAGGAAAGAAGTTTTCGGGGCGCAGTGCTCGATTATTTCGCGAGTGGGAAGCCATTGACGAAAAGTTAAAAAACAGCACAGAGATCTCTTATATTATCCGCAAAAGAAATGCAGAGGGTCTTCCCATTGTTTACGAAGTGATTTACAATATCGAATCTTTCTGCAATGTTAGTGCCCCTGATGAAAATGGACTTCAGAAACCGCTGAAACATAACGAGTTTTTCCTTCGCATTAACATTCCAAACAACTATCCAAGTGTTGATTCCAAATTGGAATTTATGTTTCGGACAACCGATAATTTCGGAAAAGAGATTCCACACCCTTGGCATCCGAACATCCGCTTTTTTGGCGACTTCGCAGGACGAGTATGCTTGAATACAAAAGCATACGGGACTTTTGTCGATTTAGCCCACTATATTGAACGCATTACAGCCTACCTTCGCTATGATAAGTACCATGCACAGAACATCCCTCCCTTTCCCGAAGACACGAAAGTGGCGGAATGGGTGCTCACACAAGCTGAACCCAATGGCTGGATTAAAGAATTTGTCGATAGTAATCTTTAAAATTTAATCTCATGAGAAGAATAATATTCTTTTGCTTTTTTATCTTTTCACTTTTAACCCAAATCGTTGCACAAAAAACGTATTATATTAATTTAGAAGATAATAAATCGTTTACAACGAAAATAGAATTAGAGAGCGTTTCAGAGAAAACGCCAACTATTCCCGTTACTTTTGAGTTTGGATTTGATCAAAAAACGGAAAAACTCACCATGACCATCCACTATCAACCCGTGCGCAACAGTGAATTGCCGTATAATGTGATTTGGTTTCCCAACGAAGAGTTGTCCGTAAAAGCAATTTCCAAAGAGATAAAAGCAAAGTATGAGCAAAAAGCCTTGGTTGGGAAAGATCTGAAAAAAGATAAAAAAGGAACAGGAATAATCAAAAAAGGGGTTACTACCAAACAGTTAAAACATAGCAAAACAAGTTTCGATTTTGCAGCTCCCCTGATCTCCTCTTCAGAGGATAAAATGGCCGATCAGTTGGTTTACCTGAAAGGCCGCTCTTCTTACACATTAGAGTTTGACATTGAAGATGTTGCATCTAATCCTATCATCTATTTAAACAACCCCATCCCTGTCATTTACAAGTATGTCAACTTTTCACAGAAAAAGAAAATGCTTTTGCAGTATGCGATAAAAGATATGGAATTTTATTTCATGATTAAAAGAAATGCCTGCACCGATCAAGCAAAAGTAATGGAAGTTGTGGGGAAAGAGACTACCAAATTAGGTGTGAAATTGCAGGGGTTAAAAGATGAAATAAGCTCCAGTGTCAGTGGGTCTTGCGATAAATTCAACATCCTGCGCGATGATATTATTGAAGATCATAGAGTGCTGAGTCTGGAGAACAAATACACTTTCCACGGCTGTCCGACCTTAGCCGATTCGGTGAAAGTTTACCGTGAATTATTCAAACAAGTGGAGAGCTTATCCTGCGAAGTGGATAAACCCTGTTCCCATCAGGAAAATATGGCTACTTTGCGGGAAATACAGAAAGATATTGCGATATTACTGAGCAAAAAAGCTGAATTATTGGATGCGAAGGGCAATAACAATCAAGCGGTTTTCACGGCTATTTTGAAAACGGTTTCCAATTTTAATGAGGAGAAATACATTGCTGTTCGCGAGCAAAGTTCTAAAGGAAATCGTTGCGACATGATTGCAGCTTGCGAAAAAGTGTATCGCTATCTACTTATTGAAATCAACCAGTTAAACCCCAAAACCTCATCATCAGCATCTTCCGGATCTAATTCCGGCTCAAAAACAAATTGCGATGTGAAAGCCGAAGATATTTTAGAAGCTTCTACTCAAATCAACAAATTAGTATCGCGGTATAAAAACTCAAAATCTGAAAGTGTAAAAACCGATTTCCGAAAAATAACAAAGTTGATGGACAAGAAACTTTCAAGTTTGCCGGCGTCTTGCAAAACAGGAAAAGTGAAAGACGCGATCGCAATGTACGAAGGAGCAAAAAAATTATTCCAATCCACCGTTAAATAACATTCCCATGATCAGAAAAAAACTAATCGCTTTTTCTGCCCTTTTAACCCTCTTAGTTTGCGGGAACTCATCCGCTTTTTCGCAAATAGATTCCATTAAAATGGCAAAAAAATATATGACGGAATTATATAGCGAACTTCAACAAATCAGTGCGAAATTAGAAGAGTTCGACGATATCGCTCTCATTGAAAAAGATCTGGCTACCAGTAATTTTTATATGGAAGACTACTTCAATGAGAATAAAAAAATGATCGTGGATAATCGCAAACAGCTGTTCGACATCTATTCCGATTATGAAATCTTGAATACCGAAATCAAAAAAAAGATCGCTGAATTGGAAGCAGAGGAAGGCGTGCAGAAAAATAAAGAGAAATTGTTAGTTAATTTCGACAAATACGATGCCCATTTTAAACAATTGTATGAATCCGCGACAAATTACGTGGCAAATAAAGATCACGATTCTTTAGAAATGGCACAAACCAAAGCGAATACAACGTACAACGATATCTCAAATGAATACCTTGCAAACAAAGCTCTTTTTGATGGCGATGAACTCCTTAACAAAAAGCATGAAGAGATAAAAACCACTTACGAACAGATCATCACACTGAAGTCTAAGCGAATCAATGTAATGGATATTGTATTCAAAGTTACCATTACGCTGGCTGCCTTTTTCATGATCTATAATATCGTTCGTGCAAAATTGAAAATCAAACCCAAGAAAAAAGATGAAGAACCGACCCCAACCCTTTAGCTTTGCATCCCGAACGATGCGGACGTTTCTCCTATTCTTGATTTTTATTTCAAACTCCTCGTTGATTCATGCGCAAGAAGAGGTTAAAGCGACATATAATTTTGAAAATGAAACATTAACGATTAAAAATAACACAACACTATCGATTCGTTTCAGAAGAGGGGACCACAATCTTCCGTTAAGCTTTTTTACCCGCGCGCGCTATATCGATGGCAAATCCGGATTGCTAAACAGCGACGCGAATCAGCGCGACATCATGGAAGGGAATTACACCACATTAGAATCTTTCATGGAAAAATCGGAGCTACCTGCCCATAATGTGATCTATTTTTATTATTTCGATGAAAATGCCACTTCCGATCTTTTAGATGAAAAATATAATATTAAGGATAGTGTCGTTATCGTTTTTGAGAATGAAGAGAGCGAATCCCCTCTCTCTTCCAACATGGAAAACTCGGAAAACTCGGAAAACTCAACAATACATTCTCTCCTTTCAGGATGGATGCCCTACGCTATAGCTGTTATCATCATCTTGGTTATCATTATTTTAATCCTGAACCGGAAGAAGAAAAAGGTGAAAAAAGAGGAAAATAACGAAACCAACTCGTTGACTGTAGTAATGGAAGAGAAAGAGAACTTTGACGTAGGCCTGAAACATGTTCGCAAAGATATCGACAACTACTATGTCATCCACATGAATCAGGTTTTTGAAGACACTGCCATTCAGACTATTCTGATTAGCCGTTCAGCAATCAAAGGTATCTATGATTTTTTCAAGCACTTCCTCGAAATTCCCGAACGGACAAACGAAACCGGATGCTATCTTATTGGTTGTTGGGAATACGCTAACCCTGAAAAAACATCTTATAATATTAGTTTAGAATATATTATAGAGCCGGGTGATGATGCGATCTATGGGGAGTACAACCTCAATTTCGGTAAAAAAATCGGAGTGAAATTAGCCAATACAATCAACGATCTTTCACAAAAAACACATCGCGAATATGTACACAATTGCTGGATGCACTCCCATCCGGGACTTGGCATTTTCCTTTCAAATTATGATCTGAAAGTACAACAGCAGTTGGCGTATCCTGAAGATAAAAATCGCATGGTTGCTATTGTAATCGACACAAACACACCCCATTGGGATATGGTTTTTTTCACACCCAAACTCAATGGCGAGATGAACAACAAGGATGACATAAAACTATTCCACTCGTTAGATGAACTTTACAAATGGAGCCGCGATGGCAGCGGAACAATTTCCACATCGAAGACCGATAAAACAGAAGAACACTCGTATTATACTCCCGAAGGTCAACCGGCTGATAACTTTAAAATCTCATTCAGTGGAAAAGCGATCAACGAAATGGATGACATTCTCTACTCCTCTTCGGAAGGCGTTTCCGGCTACTTTTTCTCCGAGAGTATTCCTCACAGACAAGTAGTTAAAATTGACAGTTGTTATACCGAAAGCGGAAATGGAGCGGTGGGTTGTCTGATCTTCGACACCAACTCCTCTTTTGAAACCATCCGTGAAAGATACTTGAAAACCACCCATTGCTTTGGTTTTCTGATCATCTACTGCTCTGATGAAGAGATCCGAATTGCCCGCAAAAATAGCAAAGGTATTTTCTCAATGGATGAGAATGAGAAAATATCATTAACCGATCTCAAGGCTTGGATGCGAAGAAAAAGAGCCTAATTAAAAAAACATAACCGTATGAACCGCGCATGATCCAAAAATCACTCAAGGCTATGATTATCATCCTCATGCGAGCTACATACGACCTTAGAATAAAAAACACAACCGTATGAAAAAGATATATTATCTCCTCTTTTTATGCCTGTTCTTAACTGCTTGTAGCAAAAAAGAAGCCCCTGAAATTCCCCCTACAGGAAATCTGAAAGATAACTACAGCATAGAATTTGTTAATTTCAGCCTTTCCCCTAACGTGAAAAACATATCTGCCGAGATAAAATTCATGGATAATGGTTCTAAAATAAATCTGAATAATCTTAGAGCAGAGTATTTTACAGTAACAGAAACAGGCTCCCGTCCGAAATTTAATCCTGAAATAGACTCTCTTATTGATATTCGCGGACAGAAAGTGATTCCCAGCAACTACTCGATTCTCATTCTTGCCGATCGCAGTGCCTCTATCTCCACCGGCATGTTGAATAAGCAGAAAGAAGCTGTGGGCGCGCTGATCAAAGAATTTCCCGGATGCAAAGTCTTTCTTGCATTTATGGATAACGGGGTGACGGAAAGCAAACAGGTTACCATTGACGATTTTACGTGGGAAGGCTGGGAGAGATCATCCGGAGAGAAGTTTCTTTACAAAGCGCTCCTTGCCAAATTGGAAGAGTTATATGGTGAAAAACCAACACATTACCCCAATATTCCTCACAATCCGATTCTTCAGGATGTCAATAATAAGAAGATCATGTTCGTCTTAACGAACGGAAAAACGATGGATGATTTCAGTTTCATCGGCGGGGTAGATTATTTCACACTGCGCGATGAAATTCTGAATGAGTTCCCATCACGGATAAAAAAGAAACATTTGGAACCCATCCCCATTCATTTCATCTATTTCGGAGATGAAAATAACGTTACGGATGTAAAAGATGAGCTTCTGACCATTTCAAATTTCGGCTTGTCCCATGAAAGCAAGGGCACATTTCACCAAAATTTCCAGATAGATGCCTTCGAGAATCTGATGGTAGGCACATTAGACTCAATCGCAGCCGATTACCGCATCATCATGAGCAATCCGAACGGGAAAGTATATGATGGTCAAGAGTTAACTCTCCGGTTAAGTATGTTTCATGATGGAACGTTAGCACAAGGATCGCACAGCTACTCTAAAGGCAGCCCGCTTGCCCCCGAGGTTGTTTCTGCAAAAAATGGCTCTAATGGCGGGATCATCTTCAAAGGCCTGCTCTTCGGAACCCTTTTCGTGCTATGTATCTATTTCCTTTTCCAATTCCTGATTCCCTACATTCAATACCAGATTTTCCTGAAGAAACATGTAACCCTTTTCCGGAAAAGTTCGGCCAGCGGAGATGCCATGATCAGTCAACGCTGCTATCATTGCAAAGAGGAGTTTAATACCGGCGATCAGATCGTCACAAAATGCAAACATACCGTACATTGGGAGTGCTGGGAGGAGAATAAAAACCGGTGTCCCGAATATGGCAGCAAGAATTGCAATACAGGAAAACACTACTATAATAAAGAGCAGAAATCGGATATCAGAAACGCCCCCTACTATTTGCGATGGATGTTCTATGGCTTAATCGGCGGCATGTTAACTTGGGTGTTCTTCAAAATAATCTATTCCGATCAGATGTTCTCCGGTTTGATAAGTGGCTTGGTATCTGTATTTTATCTTTCAAAAGAGCTATTAGAAGGCTCTTCCATTGCAGCACATTTCCAATCCAAAATATCATCTTTGTTATTGAGTGGAGCGTTGTTAGGATTTTTCCTCTCCTTCCTCTTCTCTTATCTCATCGAATTTAAGAAAAAAGATCTCAAAGTAGTCGCGATGATCGCGCTCCGTTCATTGGCCGGCTTGCTGATCGGATTCCTTTCGTTTCTCATTGGTGGAATTATCTTCATCTTGGTTGGAAAAGACACCTCTTGTTTTTGGCTTGACTGGATTCCATGGTTATTCTTCGGATGTAGCATTGCCTGGCTGATCTCTTACCGCACGGAAATAAACCTGAAAAATGCTATTATCGGTGGGCTAATCTCCGTTTTTCTCAGTTTTATTGTCTTATATTTCGCCAATTTCGCACAAGAGATTATGGCCATGTTCAGCTTTATGATCTATGGCGCGGGACTGGGAATGGCTATCTCTATCGTCCATTTCGCATCCGAAAAATATTTCTTGCGCCTGGAAGGACCGATCAAAGAACGCGAAATCGCAATCTATAAATGGATGAGTGTATCCGGAGGCTTTAACCGTGTAAGTATCGGAAAAGGAGTGGATTGTATTCTTGAAATGAATTGGGATCCGGCAGATAATATTGCCCCCCAACATGCCATCCTTTACATCGAAAATGAACGACCCTACTTGGAAGCTACCGCTGAAGGTATTGTCGTAAATGGAAATAGGGAACTGAAAGTCGGACAGAAACTGAATCTGGCTCACGGCATCGCTTTTACTATCGGGAAAACCACATTCACCTACATCGAAAAAGATAAATAAAAACAATAAACGTATGAAAAAATGGGTATTGCTTATTCTACTATCTATTTTTGTTTTAACTACTTACGGGCAAAACAAGGTACGTGGGAAATATAAAGGGAAAGAGATAAAAATCGAGTATTACAGTGGACAGCCTGCAGATTTCGTTAGCGTTGAATACGAATTAGTGGATGACCTCAACAAAGAGATTGCGAAATTAAAAAGCAGTCGCGATCGGTTGCAACTCGAACTAAACCGCCTCAAAGAGGGTGCGGGAATGTCGAAAAACGATGCGCCAAAAGATTCGTTGTTCACCTCCGAAGAGCAAATTGTTATTGATTTTCTGACCGGACAGGTAGAGCAATTAGATAAAGAGATTGAAGAGCTACGCAAAAAGAATCAGACACTTATCAGCCAAATAGATTCGTTGCTATCAGAAAAAAATCGCCCCGCCGCACGCGCGCCTCTCAGTGAAAGAGAGCATTACGGCGGATCAATCTTCTTTAATATCAATATGGGTTCTCCCATGCTTTTTGGTCATATCTCGAAAATTCCCTTTTGGAATAGTGAAGCCACTCTCTCTCAATCCTACCAGATTATGTATGAATCGCCGCAAATCAATCCCATCACACCCATCACCCTTAGTGCCGGCGTGGGCATTAGTCGGTACGTCTTCAAGCAAAATATGCTAAACGAAGAATTTATCTATAAAAATGATGTAACTATTGACGGCACAGAATATGATCGTAAGTATAACTTCCATTTTGCCAATGAGAAACTATCACTTCTCTATTTAGATATTCCTATCGGAATCGCGATCGGTTGCCCACGGAAAATGAAAGTGAGCGGTTGGGGGAAGATTGGGGTTGTCGCCTCTTTCAAGCTCGCTTCTAAGTTTTATGATCAGAAGAGCTATCATGTTCAGATATTGGGGGAAAATTTAGGCGACATCCGGGAGATCGAAAATGGGCAGTATGATATTAATCGCGAAATAACGGATAATGACCTGAATAAATTTCTCTTCTCCGGTTTTGCTTCCGGTGGAGTTTATATCCCATTTTATAATCAGACGATGAAGAAATATCTGCCGATTGTGCTTAAATTGGGGGTAAATTGCTCTTATACATTTACTAAACTATCAAAAGGAGAAGTGTCCGGCACGGATCCTCTTTATATCCGCAATAGATGTAATCTTATCGAAGCAGATAATACACGTTTTCTGAATATTGGTTTTGAATTAGGCTTACACTATTTATTTAATTAAGATAGAAGGGATTATATGAATACAAATGATCAAACACCTCAAAAAGAGTGGGGAAAAGAGGTTTACACGCTACTCTCATGGTTTGAAATGGATAAGGTGAAAAATGCCTCTGTGATGGTTGTAGGAGCTGGGGCATTAGGAAACGAAGTGCTTAAAAATCTGGCTCTTTTCGGGGTCGGTTCCATCTTTATTGTTGATTTCGACACAATTGAGTATAGCAATCTCACTCGTTCTATTTTATTCAGAGAGAGTGATTGTGATCGGGGTTTGTACAAAGCGGCTATTGCTGCCGAGCGTGTGCGCGAAATCAACCCTAATGTAAATGTAAACTATATTTGCGGAAACCTTGCAACGGATGTCGGATTGGGAATATATAAAAAGATGGATGTTGTGATTTCTTGTTTGGATAGTCGTTTGGCACGTCTTCAACTCAATCGTATTTGTATGAGAGCCAATGTTCCTTGGGTAGATGGCGCTATTGAGAATCTGGAAGGTAAAGTGAAAGTATTTGTTCCCGGAGAGAACTGTTTCGAGTGTGAACTTTCAGAAAATGCGCGCAACCACCTCTTCCAACGCCTCTCGTGTGCCGGCATTGCCCGCCGGAATATGAACGCCGGCCGTGTGCCTACAACACCGGTTATCGCCTCTATCATCGGAGCTGTTCAAGTGCAGGAAGCAATGAAACTTATTCATAAAGAACAACTTGCAGCAGGCGCTTTTACCTCGCTCTGCAAAAGTTGGTTCCACTATGAAGGAATGCACTTGGGAATGAAAATCTATAAAGGAGATGTGTATGACGAAGATTGTGCCTCTCACGAATATTGGCAGGATATTATCTCTTACCCGGAGCTGAGTGCTGATACCACAATTCGCGAACTGCTTGATATGGTGCAACAAAAAACCGGAAGTAGCGATGTGACCATCAATCTGAGAAATGATAAATTTGTAGATAAAATTGTTACCCGCTCCGACAATTTGCGTTTCGAACCGATGCTGCCCGAAAGTAAAATACCCCATTACATCGAATCTAATTATGAGCTTTTCAGAAGATTGCCCGGCGATCTTTACCAAAAGGCATACGAAAATATAGATTTCGAGTTTCCTTACCCGGAGTTGACACTGCGACAAATCGGAATCCCTGATTATGATATTCTGCAAGTCAGCACCGATTCCGAAACTCTTTATATTGAACTATCTGCCGACGAAAACATCCATTTCAAAAACGAATGAAATACCACGACAAACAGATTCCTATTGGAGATATCAAAGCAGAGACCTTCCTTTCTCTGATCGAAAATCGCCCCTATTGCGATATCACCGCAACAGGTCACTTTAATCGCAATACCAGCGAAGAGATCATTGAAATGGATGAGTATAAAAATATTCTGAATGTCAAACTTTCACGGGATGGTTTAATGCGGCATCTCCCTGAAGCTCTTTTTTTTAAAGAGAGTTCTTTGCTCCATTTAAGGGAAGAAGCCTACCATAAAGAGCTTAAAAGAATTAAAAAAGAGAAGAGAGCTTTGCAAGCTTTTTTCAGACCCTTTGATACCATACTCTTCGAAAACAATTTACTGTTGGAAGAGTGTATTAATGATTGCTCAGAGAATATTGATGAAAAATTGATTCAATTCTATTTTGGAATTGACCTTGAGAAAGAGAAAAATCCGCTGATCAGACAAATAGCTCCCTTCGTATTGAAAGCCTCTGAAATTCGCGGAGATTTTGACAAGATACAAAAGCTGTTGGAAGTTCTTTTTAAACGAAAAGTGGAGATCCTGTTTGTGGAAAAATCCGCACTCATCACGGTGCAATTTATCATTCATATTCCACAGCTTACCACTGAAAAATACAAAGAACGGATGACCTTGCTGGGAGAATTTTTCGCCTTTTTCAGTGAATATTTCCTCCCTTTCGACATGAATTATGACTATCAGATAAAAGATAAAAATCAAGTCTTCAGATTAGGTGAAAATCTGATCTTAGACTATAATACCCAAATCTAAAGATATGAAAGTCTTTAATAAAATTGATTGGCAACTTGGAATGGACATAAACGCGGAGACATTGATTCATGCGGATCAATATAATTTTTCGCGTCACCAGATACACCAAAAATTAGCAACACTCACCTCTTATGGACTTTTACCTCAAACGAAGTATGAGATTATCAGTCGGTTAAAGGGGAATATCTTGGAAGTGGAATCTTTGCAGTGTGAAGCGATATCCAAAAGCGGCAAACTATTCCGAATCAATGAATCTTTCGATATCCCACTGTCCGAATCGGAACAGGGAATCTACTATTTAGTAGTACAAATTGATGGTTATCTTCAGGCAATGGTAGATACTATTCCCTGTATGAAGGTCAATTACAGTTTCCATTTAAAACGATGGATTGATCTTTCCAATGGGGAAATAATCCCTCTGCTCAAATTGAAAAAAGATGGTCAGGGTTGGAGCTCTTTTGACTACATTCCGCCGGTGATAGCCTTGAGTTCGCATCGTGCTTTGATTCAGCATTTTTCGGATATTAAGAAACTGTTTATCCAGATTTCCGATCGTATAGCCACTTGGCCGGATTGTGGATTCCTGTCTTATCTTCTATCCATTTACTTGCTTGATATTGAATCTTATTCAACAAATGAAACACCCGCCGAATATGTTCTTTTACTTAAAAAGATATTGCGAACATTGAGTTCCTATTGTCCCTTGGAGGGTTGGAATCCGGAACATTTTATGGCAGAGAAATATGATCATTCGGAGATCAAACAGACAATGGAAGAGGCAGAGCAACTATTCCAACTATTTGACAATATTATCAGTGCGCAACCGGAACCCGAACCGGAACCCGAACCCGAAGAGGATGCTTTCATTTTATAATTCGCAACAATGAATATTAAAATACCATTTTCTATACAAAAAGGTGAAATTCAACGTGATGAAGATAGAATTAGCTCTATCAATCAATTTATAGAACTCATTGTTGAGACACAGATGGGCAGTTTTATCCCCGATAAGAATTTCGGATTTATCTTCAAAAACTTTCAGTTTGAGATTTTTGATGAACAGAAAGGGACGCTGAAATTACCGGAGAAAAACAGACAGAATAAAGAGGTTAAATATGAAAAAAAGATCTCCGGATCAGCAAAAAATCATAACACTTTTGCATACGACCTGAAGAAAAATATTGAACGCTACGAGACCCGCCTCAAAAATGTGGAGGTGAAAATGAAATATGAACAATTAGGAAAAATCATTACCGTATCCGTTACCGCAGAATTAAATACTGATAAATCAACGGATTATAAACATGAAATCATTTTTCAGGTTTGGTAATAATCGTATAAAACTATGGAAAAACAGAGGAATTTTTCAGAAAAAAATGTTGATGAGCTTTTACACAAAGCGATCGAAATTTGGGCACGGAATGAGCATATTGATATTGAAGACAACTTCAGTGATTTCTATGAGATTGATAAAGATCCTGTTGTAAAATTATTGATGACCGCAATGGCGCATCAATCGAATATACTGCAAGATGATATTCAAAAAATACGCGAAAATTTCTTAGACGACTTTCTGGATCAGTTTTTACCGATTGAGATGATCAAACCCTTCCCCGCCTTTGGGATGCTACAGGTTGAACGAAATAATCAATGGGATGATGAGTGCTGGGCGGATGAGGAGACCGCGTTTGTCATCGAAAATAAAAAAGGAAAAGGGAATGATATGCGTATCGAAAGATATAACTTCGTTCCACTACTAAAGACTAAGGTTGAAGCTGTTTCGGTGAAAAATGTAACCCAAACCGATGAGGATCACTGGCAAGTTGAGCTTGAAATCCCCTCATCATTGCAAAATCTATCCGGCCTTTCGGTCTATTTCCCAAATCATGATATTAACAGTTTGGAAATCAAATATAAAGACCACTCCTTTCCGATAAACGGCAGTGATGATTACTATAAGCTGCCTTTCACTTCGTGGTTCCAATACGACCATCGTTTTAGTGGAAAAGCTCTATTATATGGCGGATACGAGTTCTGGAATGACATCTTGGCCAGTAAAAATCTCTCGCTGTTTTATATCGATCAATACGAGCAGGAGGATTATCCGCGCTTAAATAGCTCCGGTTCATTGAACTTGATTTTCAAAATCTCATCCGATTCAGATCCGCACCTTTCTGTCCGCGATATACTTTTCAATTGCGTGCCTGTGGTTAATGTTGAAAAAGCGACGTGCAATCTGTCGCAGGAACATCCGATTGAGAAAATCGCAGTGGAGACCAAATTCGAAAAAGATCGTCATCCCGATCTGAATGTTCATAAGCAATTTTTAGGTTTATTAACATCGAATGATGAAAAACATAATCCCGGAGATTATATCCTTCGCCGTTTCGGCACAGAGCGATATAATAAAAATGAGTTCCTATTACAGCTCCATTCCATCTTAAACAGATATATTACAGATTATTACGCTTTCTATGAAATTGATGAACTCAGTGATGGAGAGATCATGAGCCGGCTCAATTTTGTGCTTAAAGATTTCATGGAAATCGCAGTGAAAACCGAGAAACCACAATATGGCTATTATCTCCTTCTTAAAGCACTTCCACAGCAAAAAAAACGAATCAGTGTAGACTATTTAGTGACAGATGGGAAAGATGCCAACGCCATTTCTAACCCCGAATCGATTTCTGTCCCACTCCGCTTTGACAAAAAAGGTGCCCGTTTAATTCAACCCACTTTTGGAGGAAAAGATGAAGAAATTAACAAAGAGGTGAAGAAATCATTAGCGCAAAGTCATCTGCTAAGCAAGGATCGAATCTACTCTAAGGCTGATATTAAATATTTTTGCTTGCGAGAATTGCAGTCCAGATTTTTTATTAAAGAGAAATATATCAAGGATATAGATATAGAATTAGATAAGAAAGCGAAGCCCGGCACGCTCATCGTTCGCATCCAGATTGATCATGAATTTGATGAGCGCGAGGCAAATAATATCGAAAAATCATTAGCGAGAATGATCAACCTTCGCTCTATCTCGTTCTGTGAAATCAAAATTTACATCAATCGAGAGGCCTAATACAAAATAAAATCATAAAAAGTTTATTTTTGCAAAAAATAGCGATTCATCTTTATACAAACAATAGTATTAATCTTGTCCAATGCAAAGGACTTAAAATTAAACAATTATGGAGAAAAAACTATCAATTTTCAATGCAGGTAAAAAACGATTTTTAACAGCATGCATGATCTCTTTTGCTGTTCTTTTTATGACTTCTTGTACAAAAGACGGCAAGTATGACGGAACAACTTGGACAGGCAGTTTATCAACGCACCAAGAGTATGTCGGTGGTACCGTAGATTCTGATTTTGATTTTACCGTAACTTTCTCTTCAGATGATGACGTGTTGGTGAAATTACACTCTGAAACAGCTCGTTACAGAGAGGCATTCGGCGATACGCTTAGAGAGACGATAAATAAGAATTACTATGGAACCTACTCCTCCAAAAAATCAAACGTAGAGTTAGTTATTGATACGGAGATCTGGAGCGGCACGGCTACGGAAGATGAGATGACACTGGATGTTAAATTAACCGATCAGTTAATTTATAACGAAAAACTTGTGTTAACCAGACAACAATAGAAGATTCTCGTTCTAATCGAGTAGGAGGCTGTCTCAAAAAGGCAGCCTCTTTTATTGGGAGAGACGGCGTTGACGGAATGGTTACGTTAGAAAATCGCACTTACCATTACGCCTATCAAATTTTCGTTAAGACGGTCATCCGCATAAGTTTTATACGTGTAGTTCAATTGGCAGCGTAAAAATTTATATGGCTGGTAATTGATGGCTACGGCATAATCCATCTGTATTGAATTATCGTTATTTACATCTTCCCTGAAGAGATCGTACCGAAGTGCCGGCATCAATTTTCCGAAAAAAGTGTAACCCGCAAGAGCATAAACACCATCACTATGAACACCCGCGGTATTTCCTCCCACATATTCCGTACGAATGCTCCACTTGTCATTTTCGTAGCGGATACCGCCGCTCCAACGATCCCGTCGCGCATACAAATGCTGGTTATCAAGTACCATTTCGCCCACATAACCGGAAATCGAAAGTGTTAAATCCTTGATCGGATAGAAGTTGATGCGTCCGACCACATCCTTGCTTTTGTTATTATCCCTAACGTTAATGCCGGAGCCGTTAAAAACCCCGAGCGCATATTCAACCCGGTAGAAATCCTTGACTTTGAAAAACGAACCGCTTACCATGACACCCACATCGCGACCGTTGGAACGGATACCCGACAGGTCTTGATACGAACAGAATCTCGTAATGGTTGAAGGCATGTCGATAAATTCCAACTTTAAAGGCGAATAAGGATTCTCTAAAGTGAACGGAATTTTAAACTCGCCCGCTTGGATATGCAACCACGGTTTGATCTTTGCCCGCATGTATCCATCCAGTAAAGTTGGGTTGGATGCAAATTCAACTTGCAGCCGGTAATCGAAAATGGGCGACAGATCTCCCTTAAAATCCAACCGCGCTCGCCGAATATCAAACGTGCTCATATTTTCACTGTATTGATACCGGAAGTTGACAAATCCAGAAATTTTAGGCAACTTGCTCAACACTTTTTCCAGTTTTTCCAACCGGTGGTTTGTGCTATCCGTTCCCTGGCTGAAAGCAGCGGAAGACAGTAGTAATATAAATGACAGAAAAATGATTTTCAAAATGTTATGTTTCATTGAAGTCGTTTTTTAAAATCATAGTATTTAAAGACACAAAAAACAATTTAATCCATCAAGCCTTTATCTATGTAGCCCGCACTCCTTGTGATCCGGGTCTTCCCACCACCATCTACCCGCACGAATATCTTCGCCGGGTTTCACCGCCCGCGTGCAAGGTTCGCAACCAATGCTCGGAAATCCTTTGTCGTGCAATTTGTTATACGGCACTTGGTTTGCCTTAATATATTCCCATGTCTGCTCTTCCGTCCAGTTAATGAGCGGGTTGATTTTCAGCAGACCGTTGTTTTCATCCCACTCAACCATTCTCATCTCTTTCCGCGTCACCGATTGTTCACGGCGAAGTCCGCAAATCCAAGCGTCCAGCGAAGTGAATGCCCGGCGCAACGGCTCGATCTTTCGAATGCCGCAACAGCGTTTCCTGTTTTCTATACTATCATAGAAGAGATTAACACCGTCCGTATTCACCATTTTTTCCACTTGTTCATTATCGGGGAAATATATGCCGATACGAATACCATACTGCATGTTGGTTTTGTCTATCAATTGATATGTTTCGGGGAAAAGACGACCGGTATCAAGTGTAAAGATCCGGGATGACTTGTCGATCTTCACCATCATATCAGTCAACACTTGATCCTCAATACTGAGGCTGGATGACAGGGCTATCTTATTTCCGAACATCTCCATGAAAAACCGCAACACCTCTTGGGGATAAGCTTTCACAAATTGTTCATTCCATTTTTCTAATTCATCTTTCGCATACATAATTAAAGATTTTAAAGCTATCTATCTACTCTCCGACTTCTTATCGGTTTGCTTCCTCGTGTCTTCGTTACTCTCCGCCAACAATCATCCCCACTCCTACCGTTTCAAATGTATGCTGGTCTATAAAAACAAGACTACCGGTAGTTCGGTTGTGTTTATAGCTGTCGATAACCAAAGGATTAGCGGTTTTGATGGTAATGGTTGCGATATCGTTCATTTGCAGCTCCTGCATATCATACTCCCTTGCGAGGGTGTTGATATTGTGTTTATAATGAATAGTCTTTACAACACCGAGGGTTTCATTAGTCGCTTGTTTGATGAGATAACGACCGTTGAGTCGCATTGGGTTTTCGTTGAACCAGCAAACCGTCATCGTGATTTCGCGCGAAATCAGCGGCATAATACCTTGCGCACCCACTATCATATCTCCGCGGCTTATATCAATATCGTCTTCCAACTGGATCGTTATCCAATCGGGGGTGAACACCTCATCCAATTCCTTCTCCGCCTGGCTCAGCGTTTTCACTCTCGATTTAAGACCGGAAGGTAGTATATGCACCTCATCGCCGGTTTTCAGAATACCGCCTGCCATCCGCCCCGCATATCCTCTAAAATCGGGAAACTTATCGGAGATCGGACGAATCACATATTGCACCGGCATTCGCACTTCTTGCGAGTTGATTTTATGTTCAATCGGGGTATTCTCTAAAACCTCCATCAGTGTCGGACCATCATACCAAGTTATCCGTTCCGATTTCCCAACCACATTATCGCCATATTTCGCTGAAATCGGGATAAACTTCACCTTCCCTATTTCCAATGGTTCCAGCATCTTGTTGTAATCATCACAGATTTTATCAAATACATCCTTTGAAAAATCCACTAAGTCCATTTTATTGACACACACTACAATATGAGGAATACCTAATAATGAGGCGATATAGGAATGGCGTACGGTCTGTTCCACCACGCCGTGTCGCGCATCTACGAGAATAATGGCAAGATCGGCAGTCGAGGCTCCCGTCACCATATTGCGGGTATATTGAATGTGTCCGGGGGTGTCGGCGATAATGAATTTGCGTTTAGGCGTGGCAAAATAGCGGTATGCCACATCGATGGTAATCCCTTGTTCGCGTTCCGCCCGCAGACCGTCGGTGAGCAGCGCCAGATTTACCTCTTCATTACCACTACGCTTGGAAGCTGCTTCTACCGCTTCCAATTGATCTTCAAAAATCGACTTACTGTCATAGAGTAAACGACCGATGAGCGTACTCTTCCCGTCATCCACGCTTCCTGCCGTAGTGAACCGGAGCAACTCCATATCTAAATATCCTTTTGTTGTTGACATATTCTTTTTTATTGGTTTGAGGTTAAGGATTGGGATTAAATTGCGACTAACAAGAGAAATTCCACAGCTCTAATTAGCAGCGGCAAAAATAACAAATATTACTCTCCCAAAAAGAGGAATCTTTGTGAAATAGTCGATCTATAGTCCTCCAATTATTAAGTAAGAATAATCTTGTCTTTCGGGAAGTATCGCAATATTTCTATTTGAGGAATAAATCACAATAAAAAATTATATCTTTGTCCGAAATTTACCGAATATTTCGGACAAGTAAATTAACCCAAAGAGATGCCAGAAAGTGTTTCACAAATAATACGAGAACGAGCCAAGTGTATTGAAAAAGGAAAATTGTTTACAATCAGCGATTTCGAAGATTTAAACAACGACAGTCTTGTTACTCGTGCACTATCACGCTTACAAAAAGAAGGTGCCATTGTTCGTGTGGCAACAGGCATTTACATGAATCCGAAAAAAACGCAATTTGGCATTTTGCATCCTACAATTGACCAAATTGCTCAAAAAATTGCGGAACGAGACAAGGCTCAAATTATGCCAACGGGCGATACTGCATTAAATATTTTGGGATTTTCCACTCAAGTTCCGATGAACGCTGTCTATATTACCAATGGTGCAAAACGGAAAGTGAAAGTTGGTGAAAGAACTATTATTTTTAAAAATGTTATTCAAAAAAACTTTCAATACAAAGGTAAGATTTTGCCATTGATAATCATTGCTTTGAAAGAACTTGGCGAAGAACATGTTACAGATGTCATCAGAAACAAGATTATCAAATTTATCTCCGATAGTAATGCAGAAGAAAAGAGTACAATGATGCACGATTTATATTTAGCACCTGTATGGATTAAAGAATTGCTCTTACCGATCATCAAAACTACAAATCAATGAATATTTGGCTAAACTACAATAATGATGAAAAACTTGTTTTACTTCAACAAACGGCTGAAGCAAAAAAGATTGTAGAACAAGCCATTGAAAAAGATTGGTGGGTAAATGCTCTTTTGATGGCATTGTCGAGAACTTCATGTACCGAATTTTTACAATTTAAGGGCGGGACTTCATTAAGTAAGGCGTGGGGATTAATTAATCGTTTCAGCGAAGATATCGATTTAGC
Organism: Bacteroidales bacterium OttesenSCG-928-B11; assembly: GCA_030267125.1. Taxonomy (GTDB): domain Bacteria; phylum Bacteroidota; class Bacteroidia; order Bacteroidales; family WCHB1-69; genus JAGVVH01. The sequence goes on along the minus strand of JAJDJJ010000001.1, from coordinate 20,587 downwards.
GATAAGTCGTTCATTTTTCAATTTACCCGATGAAACCTCTCAACAACGAACAGCAATTCGCCGAAAAGCATTTCACTATATTAAGGAAATTCTAATAGATGAATTGAAAGATATTCTAAGTTTAAATCGGATAAGCGGTTTTGAGATAGAGCTTGTTACGAAGAATAGTAGTGATATGATTGTTGTAGTTGTGCTGAAATATAACAGCATTCTTCCCGTGGTAATTGACTATCTTCTTCCCGTTGTAAAAATTGAATTTAGTGCAATGTCGCTCGATGAGCCATTTGAAAAAAGAGAAATTGAAACACTTATCCATTCTGAATATCCGGAAATAGATAACGAAATGAAATGTTTATTTAAGTCTGTATTACCGGAACGCACTTTCTTGGAAAAGATATTTCTACTGCACGAAGAGTATCAAAAAGAAAATCCTCGTACTGAAAGGATGTCAAGGCATTTATATGATTTGGAGAAAATGATGGACAGTCCATTCGCAGAATCTGCATTGCAGAATACTGACTTGTATAAAATAGTTCTCAGACACCGTCAAAAGTTTAATAACATTCAAGGTATTGATTATCAAACACATTATCCAGATCAGATACAAATTTGCCCTCCGGAGAAATTGATAAATAGTTGGAAAAGCGATTATGAAAATTTGCAGGAAAGTTTCATTTATGATAAATCCAAAAAAACATTCAGTGAGTTAGTAGACCGAATGATAGAATTAACAGACAGAATAAGAAGAATGCCACTGTAAGGTCATTGTTCAATATTATTTCCGCAGTTTCTACATTTCGCTATCTTTTAAAAATATCCTGACTTTTTCCTATCCTCCATGGCTGTTTCGGAGCGTTTGTCATCGGCGCGGCTACCTCGCTCAGTAACACGAGTTGCGGCAATTTCCTCGATGATGTCTTCCAAAGTATGTGCTTCCGAGAGGGTTAGCCCGGTGCAACTGATATCGCCGATAGTACGGCAACGCACCCGACGGACTTCCACCGCCTCCGTTGGACGCAGCTTCATACAGGATTCCGCAGCCAGCCATTGCCCATCGCGTTGGAAAACAGCTCTTTCATGGGTAAAATAGATACTCGGCATTTCTATATTTTCTTGCAAAATATATTGCCACACATCCATTTCCGTCCAGTTGCTGATGGGAAATACCCGGAAATGTTCACCCATATTTTTGTGTCCGTTGAAGATGTTCCACAATTCGGGGCGCTGGTTCTTGGGATTCCACTGTCCGAAATCATCGCGATGAGAAAATATACGCTCTTTTGCACGGGCTTTCTCTTCATCACGGCGCGCACCACCGATCGCCGCATCAAATTTATACTCTTCGATAGCATCAAGCAATGTTGTGGTTTGCAACTTATTACGACTCGCATCATACCCTGTTTCCTCTTTCACCCGTCCCTTATCGATCGACTCCTGCACTGAACCGATCACTAACGTAGCACCTAATTTATCAACGAGTGCATCACGGTATTCGATCGTTTCTTCAAAATTGTGTCCCGTGTCGATGTGCAACAGCGGGAATGGTAATTTTGCCGGATAAAACGCTTTGTAAGCCAAATGTGTCAATACAATAGAGTCTTTACCGCCCGAAAAAAGCAGCACCGGCTTCTCAAACTGCGCTGCCACTTCCCGTAAAATATAGATGGATTCCGCTTCCAACTCTCTTAGATGTGTCAATTTATAATCAGCCATATTCTTAAATTTTTATTTTGCATACTTTTATAATATACCGGAACTTTTAGCTGAAAGCTCCCGAAAGGTACTTTTTCGTCAATTCATGCTGCGGGTTGTTAAAGACACTTTGGGCGTCACCAGCTTCGATGACCTCTCCTAAGTACATAAAAACCACATAGTCGGCGATGCGAAGCGCCTGGTGTAGCGTGTGGGTAACCATGATAATCGAATAGTTCTCCTTCAGTTTTACGAAAAGATCTTCGATAATTTTACTGGAGATAGGATCGAGGGCGCTGGTCGCTTCGTCGGCAAGGATGAACTGCGGTTCCACGGCGAGACTGCGCGCCAAACACAACCGTTGTTGCTGTCCAATGGAGAGCCTTGTGGCGGGTGTACGAAGACGATCTTTCACCTCGTCCCACAAACCGGCCGCTTTCAGATAGTGTTGCACAATCATGTTCAACTTCCGGCGCATACGAATACCATGAATGCGACAACCGTATGCAACATTTTCGAAAATTGACATCGGTAGCGGACAGGGACGTTGCGATATCAAGCCCATTTTACGCCGCAACTCCGTAATTTCCGTTCCACTGTGAATAATATCCTCCCCATCAATCAACACCTTGCCATCCAACTTCACCCCTTCCACCGAATCAATCAGCCGGTTGAACGTTTTCAACAACGTCGATTTTCCACAACCTGAAGGCCCAATGACACAAGTGATCTTTTTATCAGGAATAGTCAGATTTATATTTTTCAAAATGTGATTATTCTTAATATATACATTCAAATCCTCAACCACTAATTCACTCTCATCGCTTTTGCGGATAAATTTATAGTCGGGGCGAAACATTTTCCCGCGGCGTACCGCTGCTGATTCGCGCCAATGGCTGTATCTATTATATAAGGAATTAAATGATGATTTCGTACTCATTTCAATTTGTTTTTCGAAAAACGATTGGTAAAATAACGCCCCAATAAACTTAGTATTAAAACAATAACAGTCAGCACCAAAGCGGCGGCGTAGGCTCGATCCTGCACTTCAGCTATGGGGCTGCTGAGTTGGAAAAAGACGGCTAACGGCAATGTGGCTGCCGGCTGCGACAAGGAAGTCGGGATACTATCGGTATAGCCGGCAGTGAACATCACGGCAGCGGCGTCTCCGATGGCGCGTCCGATTGAAAGTAACGTAGCGGTGGCAATACCCGGAGCGATCTGCCTGACCACCACGCGGATTGTTTCCAAGCGCGTTGCCCCTAACGAATAGGTTGCATCCAAAATCTCCCGAGGGAACTCTTTCGCCACTTCATCCATCGATCGCACAAAAATAGGGATGATCAATAAAGTGATCACAATAATACCGCCTAACAAAGAGGCTTTTATACCTAAATAGATCATAATTGTGAATGCAAAAGCACCATACACAATTGATGGTATGCCAAAAAGCACATCGTAAGCCAAGCGAGTGACGTATGCTAATTTGGAATTTTTTTTCAGATAGATATTCAAATAGAAAACCACAGGTATACTGATAAACAAGCCAAGGAGTGTAGATGCTCCCACGATATAAAGCGATCCCACGATGGCGTTGAGAAAACCGCCTTCCTTACCGATGTAGAAACCGCCGCCGGGTAATTTCGTAATCATATCCCAGCTCATCGCGCTCCATCCTTTGGAAAAGATGGTAAAAATAATACTGATAACAAAACCGAAAACCAGCAGTAGCGAAAGCACCATCAAGACACGCATTAATTTTTCGACAAAGAATTTCATCAGCTTGCTTTTTTCTCAATTCTGTATAAAACCATACGGGATGCCACATTAAACAACAACACGACAACAAAGAGTATGAGCGCCGCAAACATCAAGGCTGCCTCATATAATGGAAGGGATAACATTTCTCCGTAGTTATTGGCAATCAGTGCCGGAATGGGGTAAACAGGATCGAACAGGGAATGGGGTACTTGCGCCAAGTTCCCACACACCATCAATACGGCGATCGTCTCACCGAATGCCCGGGAGATCGCTAGTACCACGGCGGCAATCATTCCGGGAATCGTTTTTTTCAGCACCACCTTTTGCGTGGTTTGCCATTTGGTAGCTCCTAATCCAAGCGAAGCTTCCCGCAAATCATTGGGCACCGCGGAGAAAAGCTCGATGAAGAGGCTGACTAATAATGGCAGGATCATTACACCCAATACAATACCTCCGGCTAAAGCACTGTATCCTGTGGAGTGTTCCACAAATAGTGGCGCCAATTTCTCCGAAATCCACGGCACAATGATTAGCGTTCCCCAAACTCCGTAAACCACAGAGGGTAGCGCCGCTAAAATATCTAATGCGGGGAAAACATATTTTTTAACAAATGGCTTAGCGTACTCTGTAAGGAAAGTGGCTGCCAACAAAGATACAGGAAGCGCTAATAAAACAGCGATACCGGTCACCCACAGCGTCCCCATCACAAAGGGAAGAAATCCAAATTCACCCTTCAGCGGCTTCCAATTGGCAGAAAAAAGCAGTTCCTTCAATGCGCGGCCTTCAAAAACAGGCGCGGCCTTCCAATACAACCCAATCCCCATAGCAATAAGGAGTGCTATAGATAAAATGAGGAGGATAAACATTAATCCTCCCGCGCTCTTGTCTCGTATGATTCGGAAATTGGTTCCCATTGCTTATTACTTATCGAACAGTTATCTGCATTTCAGGAGTACTCTCTTTTTTCTACTTCAACATCTCCAGTCCTTTTTCCAGTGTTTCCTGTGGCAAGTTGATATAACCCACGGGGATATTAAACTCCTGGCCTTTTGTCATCACAAACTCCATAAAAGCCCGCACCTCCGCTTTTTCGGGAACACCTTTGGACACCAAGAAAAGTTCACGTGCCGGCGGTGACGGATAGCGACCATCGGCAATGGCTGCAACAATTTCGTCTTTTGTATCATAGAAAAACTCTTCCGGGTCAATTTGTCCGTTACCGTTCACATCAAGCGGAATAATACTTAACCCCGGATTCAACTTCCGGCTCTTCTCGTCGTAAGCGTAGCTAAGATTATTATATCCAATGCCGAGTTTATCTTTCTGGATGGCTTGCGCTAACCCCGGGTCACCATAAACAGCCGTACCCTCTAAGTCCTCTTGCTTTGCGCCGAACCATGCGCCCCATGTTTCCGCCGCTCCGCACGCATCCGAGCGCGTATAAAGATGCAACGACGTGTTTCCGCTTGTGCCTAAGAGCTGCTCCCAGGTTTTAACATTGTTCCCCAACCAAAGGCTGATCGCTCCCTCGCGGGAAAGGCCTATTTTGAGAATGTCATTCATGACAGGGTTATCCGCATTGATGGTCGGCACCACGGCATCTTTAGCCACAGCAAAAGCCACCGCGCCTTTTTCCACTTCCGAGGGGTAAATATCGCGGGAAACCATACCAAGATCGGCCATGCTGGAAAGCGCGTCGGTCATCCCTTTGCCTGCGCCACCGGCGGAAATATCTATTTTCACATCCGGATGTATCTTATTAAACTCTTCCGCCCATTTCACCACCAACGGATAAAGCGCAAAAGCTCCCGAAATCGTGATCTCCCCATCCAATCCATCTTTATTCTTTTTGGTTTTAGGCCCGCAGCCTGTCATTGCTAATACGATGGAAGCAAGCGTTATCAATACTAATAATCTTTTTTTCATGTTCATTATTTTTGATTATCAGGGGAAGTGCAACTACTGCTTTCTTGCCACAAAGAATACAAAGACCTGTTTTTATCTGTCTTTTTTTCCATCCTTAATGATTAGATTTTTCAATGCTTTTGCAGCATCCCTTTTTGATTCATTATATTTCGTTAAGATTTTTTAACGCCGCGAAAGTAGCAAAAAAAAGGTTACGTCTTTTTTCATACTTTTGCAATCGTTTTTCAAAAGATAAAAATTGGCTGCAATTAAAGATTTAGCGGGACAAACAGTACTATACGGCGCACCCACAATCGTGGGACGGCTGCTCAATTACCTCCTTGTCCCCTTGCACACCTATCTTTTCGCTCCCGAGCAGTACGGCATTGTGAGTGAACTCTACGCTTGGGTTAGCCTTTTCATGGTGATCCTCACCTACGGCATGGAGACCGCGTTTTTCCGATTTTCACAAATCGAGGAGTATAAGAAAAAATGCTTCTCCACCGTAGCGCTTTCGCTACTAACTTCCTCTCTGATTTTCATTGTCCTATCTACCACTTTTTCCAAACAAATAGCGGTAGGTTTGGACTATCCGAATAATCCCGAATATGTGACATGGCTCTCGATCATCATTGCCATCGACGCCTTCACTTCGATTTTCTTCGCGTCGTTGCGGCTTCAGATGCGGCCGTTGCGCTTCGCATTTGTTAAAATCGTCAATATCCTGACCAGTATCATCCTAAATCTTTTCTTTTTATTGCTTTGCCCTTACCTACTCCAAGAAAATATCGCGCCTGGTTTTGTTTCCGCCATTTACAATCCTGAAATTGGAGTGGGATATATTTTTGTGGCCAATTTGGTGGCAAGCATCGTGACTTTGTGCGTATTGTTACCCGAACTTTTCAAGGTTAAAATTTCGTTTGACAAAGAGTTATGGAAACAGATGATGGCGTATGGTTTACCCCTGATGATCTTCGGATTAGCGGGTATCGTCAATGAAACAATGGACCGGATTTTATTACGGAGGCTCTCTCCGCCGGAGGTTGCACAAGCCAATGTCGGAATCTATAGCGCTTGTTATAAGATCTCTATCATGATGACGCTCTTCATTCAAGCTTTCAAATACGCTGCCGAGCCTTATTTTTTCAACAAAGCGAAAGACGCGGACGCCAAGCAGACCTACTCTGATGTGATGTCGATTTTTGTGATGGTCTGTTCACTCATCTTTTTAGGCATCATGCTCTACATGGACATTGTGCAATATTTCGTAGGAGAGTCATATCGCGTGGGATTGCACATCGTTCCTATCTTACTGTTAGCCAATCTTTTCCTTGGCATATTCTACAACCTCTCGATTTGGTATAAATTGACGGACAGAACCAAAGCCGGCGCATACATCTCCATCATGGGAGCGGCTATCACACTGATATTAAACATTATATTAATCCCCATACTGGGTTATACCGGATCGGCATGGGCCACCTTCGCCTGCTACTTTGCCATGGTGGTGGTCTCGTACCTTTTCGGACAAAAATATTATTATGTAGACTACAAAGTGTGGCGAATCATACTATACATTTTATATGCCGTGGCTATCTACCTCTTCTCAACGTTATTTCACTTCGAGTCATTAATTTGGAAATTGATCTTCCACACTGTGCTGATCATTTTCTATGCTATAACACTATTTTTGATCGATAAAAAATATATTTTAACCATAATAAAACGATAAACATTATGCAATGCAAGATTATAAATAAATCCAAACATCCTCTACCCGAATATGCGACATTACACGCCGCCGGCATGGATTTACGGGCGAACTTAGACACTCCGGTTTTATTAAAACCATTAGAGCGCACTCTAATCCCCACCGGATTATTCATCGAATTACCCATTGGATATGAGGCGCAGATTCGTCCAAGGAGCGGTTTGGCTGCCAAACATGGCATAACCATCGTTAATGCCCCCGGCACTATTGACGCCGACTACCGCGGGGAGATCAAGATCATTCTTGCCAATCTATCAAATGAAGAATTCGAGGTCACCGATGGCGAACGAGTTGCCCAAATGGTTATAGCTAAACACGAACGCGTGGAATGGGTTGAAGTTAATGAACTTAACGAGACGGAAAGAGGCGAAGGGGGATTTGGACATAGCGGGAGGAAATAATGAATAAAACCAAACTTTTCTTACTGGCAATCCTACTTCTCGCATCATTTTCTATGGAGGCACAAAAACGGGCTCGCCAAGAGGATTTGCCTGTATTTAGCGATGAACAGCGAAAACAGTCTATCGTTTATGCGGATGGATTGCGGGCTTTCTATTCGGATAATTTCACACAGGCTGAAAAGGACTTCAGGGAAGTTATCTCGAAAAATCCGAAAAACGACGCCGCATTTTACATGCTGAGTAAAATCCGGAGCACGCAAAAAGACTACGACGGAGCTGCCTATTATCTCGAAGAAGCACGGAAGATTGACAAGAGTAACGAATGGTATCTGATCGAAATGGCAACGGTTCAAGATCATTTACGTGATTACAAACAATCGGCAAAACTATGGGAAGAGGCGGCAAAGCTGAAGCCGGAAAACGAATATTACCTGATCGCTTTGGCTGAAAGCTACATACAACAGGAAAAATATAGCGATGCCATCAAAACTTACGATCGTTTGGAAAACCTCATCGGACATCATGATGAGTTGGCTGAAATAAAAAAGAGCATTTTCCTTTTTCAGAATGACATTAAAAATGCGGTGAACGAATATGAAAAGCTGATCGCCAAATACCCCGAAGAGCTGAAATATTATGTAGAGATCGCTAAGATTTACATGATCAACAATCTGCCCGACAAGGCTTACCCCTACCTGCAAACCGCACTGGATAAGGACAAAAACAACGCATCAGTCAATTTGGCGCTCTCCGACTACTACGAACGCAAAGGGAAAAAAGAAGAAGCATACAAAGCGCTGCTCACCGCTTTCAAAGACCCGAATCTGCCTATCGCCAATAAAATGACGGAAATGCACGCCTATTTCAACGAGGCATTCAAATCAAAGGATGAGAAAGCGATGAAAAAGACGAGGCAACTGGCCGACGCGCTGACTGAGGCACATCCGGATGCCATAGAAGGATGGAAAATCGTTGCCGCAACACAATTCCTGAAAGAAAACTACACCGATGCCCGGATCACGTTCGAGAAAATTCTATCGTTAGACAATACGGATTACACCGTTTGGGCTGATTATCTCTATGTTTTAATGCAATCAAAAGAGTATCAAACTATTGTAAATAACGCGGAAGAGCTTTCCGAACTCTTCCCTACCCATGCGGAAGTATTATACAACGTTGGTTATGCGTATCTCCAACTGAAACAAAGCGACAAGGCAATCGACTATCTAAACCAAGCATCAATGTTTGCTTTCGACCAACATTTATCGGCAGCTATTTCCGCCTCGCTCGGCGACGCATACCTGCTGTCCGGAAACAAATCCGAAGCTGTAAAATACTGGAAACAAGCGCAACGAAAAGGAATTAACACACCTGAAATCAAAGATAAAATTCAGAAAAATGAGTAAGTTCCTCATCCTATTTAAAGAATATTTTCGACTCATTTCAGGTATTTTAGCCGCCACAGCCATCATCATCTTGGTTATTGCCGCAATCTTCAATTCCGAAAAGAACCAAGACAGCACACTTTTCGGATTCCCGTTAGAAAGAACCATATTGCATTTCGAGTATGAAACACCTATCCCATTAGGAAACAATCAATTAGTAATGAGCATCACCTCATTAAGTCCAAACGACATACGTTATTTGGAATCCCCGGATACGCAATTTTTCGCCCACCCGAAACAAGAAAAAAAGTATAAAGACTGGGAAATCCTAACTTGGCGCTCATCTCGAAAAGACAGCCTTTCGTTTAACGCCTTCTTACCGGCTCTTTCGCCTTCATCCTTACGAAAAGGCATTGATAATGAGACCGCAACAAAAATCTCCCACTATTTCAATTATGCCGAGCAATCACTCCGCGGGAACAGTCTCTACGCCTGCCTCCATAAAACCGGAAAATTTGCAAAAACCGACTACCTGCTGCTAATAATCAATGTGGATGATGGCGTTTTGGTGAGAATCCGAAGGTCTATGCCTACTATCACCTCTCACCCCGAAGCGATAACACTAACATTATCAGAATAAGAGTAGGGATATTACCGCAAAAGACAAATGTTGACAACTATCTAAAGGAACTTTCTTTTTTTACTTCACTTTTCCCTCAAGGCAGCGTCCCGTGTACGATTTCTTCACTTTCACTATCTTCTCGGGGAGGCCCTCGAATACAATATTACCACCACCGCTACCGCCCTCGGGACCAAGATCGATGATCCAGTCGGCACACTTGATAATTTCGGGATTGTGTTCAATAACAATGATGGAGTTCCCCTGTTCGATCAATTTGTTGAATGATTGGTAAAGCTTGTTGATATCATGAAAATGCAAACCGGTGGTTGGTTCGTCGAAAATAAAAAGGCTCTTGTGCGTGCTATTCTCGTGTGATAGGTAGTATGCCAATTTCACGCGCTGCGCCTCGCCATTCGACAAGGTGGAAGATGATTGCCCCAGCTTCAAATAGCCCAATCCTACCTCTTGCAAATATTTCAGCTTGTTGACCGCATGTGCGGCGGGCTTGCTGTCTTTTATATTTTCAAAAAAATCTACCGCTTGATTAATCGTCATATCAAGCACCTCGTTGATTGCAACCTTGTCGACTTTAACATCCAGCACCTCATCTTTGAAACGTTTGCCTTCGCATTCGGGGCATTCGAGTTGAATATCGGCCATAAATTGCATGCTGATATTTACAAATCCATCGCCTTGGCACTCTTCACACCGACCTCCATTTACATTCATTGAGAAGAAGCTGGATTTATAATTCCGCTGTTTTGCCAGTGGTTGGGAAGCGTATAATTCGCGAATATCATCGTAAGCTTTAATATAAGTCACCGGATTTGATCTTGACGAACGTCCTATGGGATTTTGATCCACCATCACCACTTCGGAAATGGTGTTGGGATCGAACTCGATGCGGGTATGCTTGCCGGGGGCTTCACTGCTGCCATCCAATTGGCGTTGCAATGCCGGGTAGAGAATATTACGAATCAATGTGGTTTTCCCCGATCCACTCACACCGGTCACCACCACAAAAACCTCCAGGGGTATCTTCACGTTGATATTTTTCAGATTATGTTCCTTCGCACCGACAATCTCGATGCTATTCCGCCATTTCCTGCGTCTCTCGGGCAATGGGATAGTACGGGTATCCGGCGCGTTCGGATTTTCCATCCCTCGAAGGTATTCCGCCGTCAGACTCTCGTTCCCCTTCAACAAATCTTCTATCACACCTTTAAAAACCACATTCCCTCCTAACCGCCCCGCTTTCGGCCCAATATCTATAATATAATCCGCTTTCCGGATGATATCTTCGTCATGTTCCACGACCACCACGGTATTTCCAATATCGCGCAATCTTTCCAAAACCTTGATGAGATTGGCCGTATCACGGCAGTGCAACCCAATGCTGGGTTCGTCCAAAATATAGAGAGACCCCACCAAACTGCTCCCCAGCGCCGTCGCCAAGTTGATGCGTTGCGATTCCCCTCCCGACAGTGTCCGGCTGCCGCGATTCAGTGTTAAGTACCCCAATCCCACATCGACTAAAAAACCGGTTCTTTTAACAATTTCATGGATGATATGGGTAGCTATTTGTGCCTCTTCTTGACTTTTATACTTAAATGACGAGAAAAAATCGTGCACTTCATCAATCGGTGTTGTAACAATATCCGTAATGGATTTATTCCTGATTTTCACATAATTGGCATCTGCGCGCAGGTGTGTTCCGTGGCATTCGGGGCAAACAGTACGTCCGCGATAACGCGATTGCATCACCCTATATTGTATCTTATAAATATTATTCTCTACAAATTTAAAAAAATGGTTGATCCCGTATATATCATTTGGCTCATCGCCATTCCACAACAGCTCGTACTCTTCCGGCGACAAATCTTCGATGGCTCTGTGGGCAGGAAATCCTTTCTTACCGGCATTGAGGATGAAGTACTTCTGCCATTCGCCCATCTTTTCGCCACGCCAACACACCACTCCACCATCATAAACCGACAACGAGGGATCCGGAATCACTAAGTCGGGACTAATCCCGTCTATCACACCGGAACCACCGCATTTTTTACATGCACCATAAGGATTGTTAAAACTGAAAAGATTAAGTGACGGTTCCTCGAAAGCAATACCGTCCAGTTCAAAAAGGTTACTGAAATGTTTCTGCGAAATAGACTCATCTTCAACTTGTATCACGCATTCCCCTTTACCTTCTTTGAAAGCGATTTGTATTGAATCCGCCAAACGGGTAAGGTTGCCGGCCACTGATTCAGCCTTGATCCGGTCGATCAATAAAAAAACATTGGTGTTTTGGTTGGCTTTGCGCAACTTCGGCAACAACTCTTCTATATCAACAACCTTTTTGTAATACATTATTTTATTGAATCCCTGTTTTTGAAGTATCTCCAACTGTTCATTCAAATTGCGTCCCGAAACAAGATGGATGGGAGAAAGAATATATATTCTAGAAGATGTGGGTTGCTTTTGAACATACTGCATAACATCGCCCACGTTATGTCGCTTCACCTCCTTGCCGCTGACCGGCGAATGGGTCTTCCCGATACGGGCAAACAACAATTTGAGGTATTCATAAATTTCAGAAGTTGTTCCTACAGTAGAACGGAGATTCCGACTGATCACCTTCTGTTCTATGGCGATGGCGGGGGGAATACCTTTGATGTACTCAACTTCGGGTTTGGAAATTTTCCCCATAAACTGGCGCGCATAAGAACTCAAACTCTCCACATAGCGGCGTTGTCCTTCCGCATACAATGTGTCAAACGCCAATGATGTTTTTCCTGAACCGGACAATCCGGTAATCACAATCAACTGATTGCGCGGAATTTCCACATCAATATTTTTAAGGTTATTTACTTTCGCACCTTTTATCTCGATAAATCCATCACTCATAAACACATATTAAAAAAGCGTGCAAAGGTACGAAAATGCAAGGAGAAAAGTGCCGGATCAGGCATCATTTCTATTACATGGGATTAAGATTTCTAGCCATTTTCGCAGCTAAACCAGGGAAAAATCTTTTAATATAGGCCATTAGCAGTTCTTTTCGCCCAACCAGCACCTCCCGTTTCCGTTTGGCTACAGCGTTGACTATTTTTCGACCGGCTTGTTCGGCAGTAACGCCACCTGCTTGTCCCTTATCCAACTTGCCGTGTTGTGAGCCGTCTTTTTCCAGCGCATAGAATGAAATTTTAGTCTGCACCCGCCCCGGACAAACAATAGTCACACGAATATTCTGATCGTAATATTCTGCTTGCACTGTTTCAAAAAAACCATACAGCGCATGTTTAGATGACGAATAAGCGCAACGCAACGGGAATCCGAAACGTCCGGCTATGCTGGTGGTCACCACCAACTGTCCTCCGCCTTGCGCAATCATCTTTGGCAACAATGTTTTTGTTAAAATCACGGGAGTAAAGTAATTAACATCCATTATTTTGTTAATTACATTCATATCCGTATCAATAGTATTTCCCCGCTGACTAATGCCCGCATTGTTGTATAAAACATCAATCCGTCCGAAATGCGCCCATGCTTGATTGGCTAATGCTTCCACTTCATCCACTTTAGAGAGATCAAACGGCAATGGCAACACATCCGGCGCGCCCAGTTCAAGGCATTTCGTTTTCACATTCTCCAATATGTCCGCTTCCAAGGCTGTCAATATCAGTTTAGCTCCTTCCTTGGCAAAATCATACGCACACGCCTCTCCAATTCCTGAAGAGGCTCCGGTAATCCATACTATTTTATCATTGAAACGTTTTTTCATTCGGTATATGTTTTTTTAAATTTCCGCGCTCGATCCGCGCCTTCACCGGTATTGATCAACACCGTTTCGCCATCATTAATCTTACCTTGTTTGAGTGCTTCGAAAAAGCCAAGCAAACAGACAACGGAGGCGGGACCTAAATGGATATTACGCTCCTGATAAACCTTTTTCGCCAGATCAACTAATTCCGCCTCTTTCACGCGCAGGAAAGCGCCACCGGATTTCTTAACGATCGGAGCAACAACAGGAAACATACCGGGATTGCCGGTTGACAAAATGGAAACTTCTGTTTTCGGGTTTTCAATAATAGGATATTCCTTTTCATAACCCTCAGGAAAACCATTGGATTCGGCATTCTCCCAACCCTGCACCATCGGGTCGCACAGATCTTGTTGAACCAATAAGATACGAGGAAGCTCAACTTCGGGATAGGTACCCCGGATTTCACGCACGCCCTTATCAATGGCGATCGGGCCAGTGCCACCGCTCACCGCCTGCAGGTAAACGTCGGGCATCTTGCCCAACTGGCGCATAAATTCAAAAACCATCGTTTTCTTCGCCTCCACACGTATCGGATCGATATTTCCCGCCGACATCAACACTTTATTCTGTTCGTGAAACTCGGCAGCCATCTTCTTCGCATACGCATAATTGCCGTCCACCACAACCACGTTTTGTCCATAGCCACGAATCTCATTCACTGAATCTTCCGTAACGTCATTAGGAACAAAAACCGTAATTTTGACACCGGCGAGAGCCAGGTATTTGCTATATGCCGTTGCCGTGTTTCCTGTGGAAGCCACACAATATTCCGGCACATCGTTTTCTTTAAAAACCGTAGCGGCTAATGCTGCCGCTACGTCTTTAAATGTATTGGTGCCGCCGTTCATATCATTGCGATAAACCAATGCTTTACAATTTACCCCATACTTTTCAAGAGCGATCTTTTCTAAGAAATCCCACTCTTCGATCGGGATGGCGCCTTCGTTGCAAGTCACGATATTCTCACGGTTTTCAACCGGCAGATAATCGAAATAGAGCCAGAAATTCTCCGGATTTTCACCATAGAGTTCTCTCAACTTTTTATAATCGGCATTGTAAAAGGCTTCCGCATGCTTGCTTCCGCAACGGAAACATTGCTGGTTATTGGCAAACCACTGGTAAAACTGTTGGTTATCAGTACCGCAATGCTTGCAGATCAGGCGATATTTAACCATTATATCCCTCCTTTTTTCACGAGGTTCATATCCGGAACCGGTTTGTCATAGATACCGGTCGCCAATTTTTCTTTGATTTCACTAAAGACTTCAATCGTGCGTTCCACGTGTTCGAGTGTGTGCACGGCAGTCGGGATGAGACGAAGCATCAGCACGCCCTTCGGCACCACGGGATAAACCACGATAGAGCAGAAAACATTGTAGTTTTCACGGAGGTCAACCACGATATTAGTACCTTCACCGGGGCCGCCTTTGAAGTAAACCGGCGTAACAGGAGATTGGGTACAACCCAGATCAAAACCTTTTGCGCGCAATCCATCTTGCAATGCTTTTGTCACATTCCACAGATTTTCACGAAGTTCGGGTTTGGTTTTCAGCAGTTCCAATCTTTTCATTGCGCCAATAACCATCGGCATGGGCAATGATTTCGCAAAAATTTGCGAACGCATATTGAAACGAAGATAATCCACAATCTCTCTCTCTCCCGCCACGAATGCGCCAATACCGGCCATACTTTTAGCAAAAGTGGCAAAGTAAACATCCACTTCGTCAATACAATCGAAATGTTCGGCGGTTCCCGCACCGGTTTTACCCATTGTGCCGAATCCGTGTGCATCGTCAATCAGCAAACGGAAGTTGAACTCTTTTTTCAACGCTGTGATCTCTTTCAAGTTCCCCAAGTCGCCGGCCATGCCAAAAACACCTTCGGTAATCACAAGCACTCCCCCGCCCTGCTTGTCCGCAAGTTGCGTGGCTTGTTGCAATTGTTTGCGTAAACTATCTATATTATTATGTTGAAATACATATCTTTTAGCAAAGCTAAGTCTAAGCCCGTCCATGATGCACGCGTGTGATTCGGAATCATACACGATCACGTCGCGGCGGCTGGTCAACACATCGATAATGGAAACCATACCTTGGTAACCGAAATTCAACAAGTAACCGGCTGGTTTTCCCACGAAAGTCGCCAAATCCTGCTCTAAAGTCTTGTGATAAATACTGTCTCCCGACATCATACGGGCTCCCATCGGGTAAGCCATGCCAAAATCCTTTGCAGCTTTCGCATCGGCTTCGCGCACCTCAGGATGATTAGCTAATCCGAGATAATTGTTCAAACTCCAAGTCAAAACTTCTTTCCCGTTAAATCGCATAATCGGTTGTATCTCCCCTTCCAATTTCGGGAACATGAAATAACCGTCCGCATTTGCTTGGTACTGTCCTAACGGACCACCCGTTGTCTCTTTAATTCTTTCAAAAATGTCTTTCATCGTTATTCTAAAAAATAGGTTACTGTATATATTAAAGGTTCAAATATCGAAAATCACCCTTGTTTTATCTCCTTATTATTGCCAAAAAAGGCGGGGCAAAAATAACAATAATGATTAAGATAAAATCGACTAAAGCAAAATCATAAAGAGCAAGAGAATAAAAAAAATATGTCGATATGCTCGGATTGAAAAAAAATGTATTTTTGCGAACTGAAAAAATAAGATATTAACAAAAACAAAGTACTAATCAAAAAACAAACAAAAATGAAAAAACTTTACACAACATTAATCGCACTTTTGGTTGTTACGGCTCTTTCGGCTCAACAAATAGATGTGCAACCCGTACAACATGAGATACCTCAAAAATTTGGTGCACCTACATTCAAAAAAAACAACGATGCGAAAAGAGCTACAACCACACACACGTTCAACTACATGGACGATTTCTTCAACGATGCCAACATTGATGATGTGGCAAGAGCTGAGTTTGGCATGGGACGCGCCTCTGTAATAGACTGCCAAACAATGTACAAATACAGCAATGGCAATCATCCTATAGACATGGGATTAGCTGGTCAGTTCTTTGATTTCGTAGGAGCAAACAATTACGACTATTGGGCGCAAAAACTTTCCAGCGCTAGCTTTAAGGCACCCAGCATCAAAGATCTGAGCGGAACCATGACCTACAGCATCGACTCTGTAACGCTTTCTTTCGCTTACAACCAAGGAGATTCTGTTGCTGATGGCTTCACCGACACCTTGCTGATTACATACTCTGTTAACCTAGATGATGTGGAGCCTCTAACTATTATCAACAGCAATACTCAACAGCAAATTATAGGTTGTTACATGCCTAAAATAAACCCTACTACTTTTGAATTTGACGGGCTTCCTAGCAACGCCACTGTTATTACTCAAAGAATCATCTTGAATGAAAGCCACCTGACTGGCGATTATTTTGGTGTATTCACATTCCCCGCTCCGGCAGAATTCTCTAACCTTACAGGAAAAGTGCTCAGCATCCATTATGGTATGCTTCCCGGAACTGTAGAAGGAAAAAGAGACACAATCAACGCTGTGATGCGTGAAAATGTAAATCTATTTATGCCCTACTTATATAAAATGACATCAGATCTTAGCTATGAACATTTACAAGATGGAAGCAATGTGCTAATGAACGATTTGAACACTCCATATTGCACTAACTACGATAGTTATTATGATTTAAGCACTCCTACCAGCATTTTCCACAAAAGTGTAATCCCCATGTATTTTTTCAGCACCTACGCATATCCTTATATCGGCGTTACCATCACTTGCAACGATTGTGAAGTGATCTCCGTTAAAGATATCGAAAAGAAAAACATCACTGTTAGACCGAACCCGGCTACTAATATGTTTACTGTAGATTTAGAAGACAACGGTACTGCTAAAATCGAACTTTTCAACTTGATGGGTCAAATGGTTTACACCGAATTAGCTAACGACGCTTCTGTTAACGTAAATGTTAGCAATTTGAACAGCGGTGTTTACATGTTGAAAATCACTCAAGATGGAAAAATTTACACATCTAAAGTTATCGTTCAATAATCTTTTTTTATAGAACTCAACAAAAAGAGGCTTCCGAAACGAAGCCTCTTTTTTTGTGGATACTAATCTGTTTTTCATATCCCCTAAAAGGCTATTTTTGCCGAATCAAATAATAAAACATGGACAAATCTTTACGTCTTAAAAACAACGAGTTTTTCCGTCAAGCTCTTTTCATTCTCCTATTGTTAGGAACGGGTGGTCTTATTTTTTTAAAACTAAATTTTTTATTGAGCAGTTTCCTGGGAGCAATCACGCTTTACTGTATCCTGCGGAAACCCGTGCTTTATCTCACCGAAAAAAAACATTGGAAAAATTGGGTGGCATCGTTAACGTTCACTATTGTCACCATACTTGCTATTTTAGCTATTGTCTTCGGCATCGTTGAAATCATCGCCGCCAGAATCCCTTCCATTGATCGGCCGCATCTTTTAGAAGAGGTCAGCGCAATTATTGACAAGATCAATGAGTTTATCGGTTTTAACCTTATTTCCAAGGATATATTTACAAAATCATCGGGATTTTTTGCCAACCTCGCCTCCGGCGTTCTCAACTCAACCTATAATTTCGCCATCAATATCTTCATGACTGTTTTTATTCTTTATTTCATGCTGGCAAACGTGAGGGGATTTGAAAAAACACTGTTAAATTATATTCCTTTTCATGGAAGAAGTCTCAATTTGCTAAAAACCGAAGTGACTAAAATGATATATAGCAATACTATTGGCATTCCAGTAATTATGATCGCTCAGGCATTAGTTTCGGCACTCGGTTACTGGATCGTCGGTATTGATCACATCATTTTTTGGGCATTCTTAACCGCATTATTTGGACTAATTCCACTCATCGGCACCGCGGCCGTTTGGGTTCCCACCATCATCTACCTCTTTGCTATCGGGCAAATTTGGCAACCTATCGTCCTCTTGTTATATTGTGTCATCATCTTGTCTAATACCGACAATGCCTGCCGGATGATCCTCATGAAAGCAATGGCAAACATTCACCCGCTCATTATCATTATCGGAGTTCTATTAGGGATCCCATTGTTTGGATTTTGGGGCATCATCTTTGGCCCGTTGCTGGTCTCCTGTTTTCTTCTACTTGTCCGGATCTATTTTATGGAGTACTATCACCAAGACCCGGAAGCAGAATCTCCTAATAATCAAATCACGAGATAACGGTTATACATCCTTTATGACACTTTCTCGCGCAGAGACTTAAATCCTTCGCCAAGAATTTCATAGGCATCCACAATGGTGACGAAAGCCTTATCGTCAATTTTGGATATCATTTGTTGAAGATCTGGAATGTAACGACGATTGACCACGGTAAAGATCACTTCTTTTTCCGTTTTAGAGAACATGCCTTTACCGTCCAGTAACGTGCCTCCTCGTTTGAGTTCGTAAACAATCATCTGTCGGATCTCTTCGGCCTTGTCGGAAATAATAAAAACGGCTTTGTCATCCGAAAAACCCCTGAGCACCATATCTATAACTTTACCCATAATAAAGATGGTAAGCCATGAGTAGAGTGGAATTTTCCAGTCTTGGAAAACCACAAACCCGACTAACACGATACAGGAGTCCACAATCATCAGCTGTGTGCCAAGCGGGATCTTAGTATATTTAGACAAAATGGAAGCTATCACATCAGAACCGCCGCTGGATGCCCGCGCGCGAAAAATTAGCCCCACGCCAATCCCCATCACCACTCCTCCGAAAATACTGGCTAACAAAACTTCATCTTGCAACTGCAACGGATTTTCGCCTAAAACCAAAACCAATCCATCCGTAAATAACGCAGTGAGTATGAAACCGATGAAAGTTTTAACTCCGAATCGAGGCCCCAGCAACTTTAGCCCCAACAACGTGAGCGGAAGATTAAAGCACAACGCACCCATCCCGACTGGAAATCCAAATTTATGATGCAAAACGATTGAGATACCGTAAATCCCTCCCGGAATAATCTTATAGGGTGTCATGAAAAAAGCATATCCCAATGCCAAAATGAAAGTTCCTATAACTAAACTTCCATACGAGACAAACCAATTTCTACTAAACGGCTTGTCTGATAATGATTTGCTGAAATTTTCGTTTGCCATTTTTTTGTCGCAAAAATAACTTTTTTAGTGACAAATGATAGCTGGTGCGACAAAGATTTAGCGTGTCTCATCTCTCAACAGAAATCCCTTTTTTACGCAGCAGGTTAATAATTTGTCCTCGTTTGCGCACAGATACCGGCAAGAGTGTGACTTTTTTCCTTGAATCAACAACATGAATCGCATTATTCTTGTATTTCTTAATGGAATGCAACATCACGACACAATTACGACTGATTTTCACAGATTTTCCAACAGGCAACTTCTCCTCTAATTTTTTCAACGGCATATAGACTGTGTATTTACTCCCGTTTTGCAGATAAAAACTCGTATAATTCTTAGTATGGATAACATGGGAAATCTGAGTAATCGAATAGTTGGCTAACTCCGAATCTCTCCCAATCGCCAGCACTTCCCCTATCGATTCTTTTCTCTTTTTCCGATTAAAAAGCATATTATTCATCACTTTGGCAAAACGATCCAAAGAAATTTTAGCTCTACTTATGCCGGCATTTTTGGGAATAAAATCGATCATCCCCTTACTATAATAGAGATGAGCGCGATCACTGTTTTTACTTGTTTCCGAGGAAGTTAAGATCACTAACGGCGGATCCGGATATGCGTCTAATCTATCCAAAATCGCAAATCCATCCACTTCTGACATCTCCACACTCAGAAAGAGTAAGTCGCAGTAGTTACATCTGAGGTAATCCAAAATTTCTTTTGAGGATTGAAAAAATCCCACATTAACAAATCTTTTGTGGGACTTAATCAAATGGGGGATGATCGTTTTCATCGAAATATCCTCATCCACAATAATATATGTGTATTTTTTTGCCACGAACAATCAATTTTACTATTTTTAACAATTCATGGCAAATATACCTATTTTTTACGGATGCCTTTTAACACTACACCGGTTATTCCTAATACTAACAATCCTCCAACAATGGCGAACATCCAGTAATTTAATTTTCGAGATTCAGCCATAATGACATAAGCATCCTCGGAAAAACGGAGTGAGGTCAGGTTCCATTGCAGCGTATCATCCATCTGAGCTCCATTGGTATTCACAATTTTTCCGGGCATAACCAATTTG